>JAYVXK010000796.1:0-14433 GCA_043785265.1 Myxococcales bacterium
GCGCTGTACTGTTTGTAGGCCGCGACGAGCTTGCCGTTGCGCTCGTAGCAGTCGGCCAGCCACAGCTCGGTGCCGACACCCGGGTCGAGCTTGTCCGACTGTTCGAACTTCGTGCAGGCTTCGTCGAGCGCGTGCGTCTTCATCAACGCCTTTCCCTCGTCGAACAACTTCTGGGCGTCTGCACTCTGGGCATGCGCAAGGCTGGGCACCGCGGCCACGAACGCAAGCACGAAGGCGACTGTCATCGATTTCATTTGCGGTCACCGAACTCGGAGTTGGCGAGGAGCTCCGTAGTGTCGGGGACGGGAGCAGCGACGGGAGCAGCGACCGGAGCGGGGACGGGAGCGGCGATCGTTGGGGGGACTGTTGCCGCTGCGCGAATCAAGAGCACTTTCTGGGGAGGGGCAACGATTGGCTGAACAGTGCGCGCGGGCGCTGCCACGGCAGCGGGTTGGCTCCGAGGCGTCTCGAGCACGACTGTCGCTGGCGCTTTCGTGGAGACCGTCGACGTGGGAGGAGCGCTCCGTCGACCCACGTGCGCGAGCGCGAACACCAAGACGACGACAAGCGGCAGAGCCCCTACCGCGAACGTCCAAGCGGGCTGCTTGCGCGCAGCTTCGGCGGCCTGGGGTGATAACCCAGATGGGGCGGCCTTGGGTAGGTCCCGAACGGCTGTAATCACGAACTCCTCGTAATCGTCCGCCAGCGACGACGGCGAGTCGAGCTCGCTTCGGGCTAGCCATTCGCGAAGGATCTCCCTCTGGCGAGAGGTGTCCAGAGCGGTGAGCTCCTTCACATAGACGACAGTGGGGCGGGGCGGATGAGGGCGGGCTGATTGCACGGTGACCATAAGTTGCAAGGTCGCCTCACGCGTTCATGCCCCGCGTGCTTTTCTCGCTCAGGCCGCTTTTTCACTCCAATTTCACAGCATCCTCAAAGGCCACCACCCAGGTCTTTTTGCTGGGGGTCTCGATCTCGTAAATCATGTTGTCCATCGATCGTTTGACGACCGCGTTCGCGAGAGTGCCGAACGAATTGGTGGCTCCGATCTTGGTCCCTGCAGCCAGCGGTTTCGTGAACGTGGCCACCTTGACCTGGTTTCGCGCGAACTTCGTGCCGAACGGCTTCACGACGAAGACTGCGTCGTCTGTCGCCGCGAACACGGTCTCGACCGAGAGTTGCTCGCCGTTGGGAATCGCGACCCGCCCGCCGAAGCCGAGTCCGTCATGAACGACGCGGAGCGACTGCCGCTTCACCTTGCGCTTGTAATAGGACTTTGCGTCGAACTTCATCTCTGCGGAGCTGCCCGCGCTCATGAGGATGTTGACGTCGTCGCCCTCCGTCGTCTCGACGCGCGCCATCCATGAGCTGATGTCGTCGCTCATGAGCACGACGTCGCCCTTCGCGAGCGTGGCCGTATCGTCGTCGAACACGAGCGCCGGCGGAACGGCGAAGCGGCACTTCGGGTCGTGTTGATGCTCGAAGGCGACCATCCCTTGGTGGGTGCCGATCACCTTCTCCCGGAGGATGGCCATCTGTTTGTACGTGCACGGTTCGCCGCCCGCCGAGGGTATGGGAGCAATCGTCCACGCATACTCTCCAAACGAACGAAGCGTCCCCTTCGGTCCGTCGTATTGGTCGAACACGATCGCGTCGACATCCGCCGCAGGTGGGGGGTTCGCGCCCACGCTCGACACTGCGCTCGCCGACGATGTTGGCCCAGTGGTCGGGGGCGGCGTGCCGGCTCCTCCGCAAGCGCCCACGAGTAGAAGCAAGCAACCGAAAGCCCAGCGATTCGACATGCGCCGAAAGCTAGCGGGAAACACCGAACCGGAAAAGCCGGATGTGACGGGAACGGGGACGGGAGCGGGGACGCGGACGGCGGACGGGGACGGCGACGCGACCGCTCTCAGGCGCCCTTCTCCAACCGCTCTACGAGTCCGTCATAAGCACCCACCGCTTCGGGCAACCCAATCGCCACAAGCCCAGGCACAACATCCTCCTGCATCCCATCAAAAAAGGATCGCGCGTACCCCGCAAAGGTCATCGTCCCAAAGTTGTGACCCTCGTCGACCTCGGGTTCACCACGCGCCCAACTCGGGCCCCGCGATGCACAACAAAGCCGCGCATAGTGACCAAACAACTTCGGCAAGTCTGCCGCAAGCGCATCTCGCTCCGCCGCGCTCGACGCATCCGATCGCATCAAGAGCGCGCCGAGCTCCCAGCCGAGCTCACCGTGGAACGTCTCGTCGGTGACGATCGCCGCCACCACTTCGCGCGCGAGAGGCACATTTGCCGCACGATGCGCGCGTCGAAACATACGACCGCTGATCGTCTCTCCAATGCAAAACGCCGACACGATCGTATGCCGCACATGCGCGCGCGGAGACGCCTGCTCGAGCAGATGCAGACGCGTCGGATCAATCTCAGGCGACGCGGGACGACCCAGCACCTCGCACATGCGCATGCACAGATCCGTGTGACGAACCTCGTCGGCGATCATCCGAGCGAACGCGCCCGACCAATCGAGCGGCGCGCCGAGCAGATGAAGCTGCGAAGCGAGCTCTGTGAACAATGCGAGCGAATGCATCTCTTGCACGGCACGCGCGAGCCAGAGATCGCCTGCGTGGGTGAGATCGTCTTCCGAATACAACGATCGATCGAACGCGTCCCAGTTCACCGTGCCTTTGCGCGGCTTCGCGATCGCCTGGTGTTCTTCAGTGAGCGCGAGGTCTGCGCCGCTGAGTCTCTTCAGCCCGTACATCGACTACTGCTTGGGGGCGTTCGTCGGGGGCGGCTGCGGGATGGGCTGCGGGAGCGCATTCATGATGGGACGACGCTGTGAGCCCATTGGCAGGGTCGCTTTGGCGTCGGGCGCGTCGTCCGTGAAATGAGGAGGCGCGTTCATCGTTGGCCGTAGCGTGCCCATCGGCAATGTCACCGCGGCGTCCGCCTGATCATTCGATGCAGATGCGGCAGTCGTTGGTGCGTCCGGCGGAATGGGGACGGAGTTCACGTAGAGCGTGTCGTTGCCATGCTCTTTGTTGCACGCAGCGCCGACCACACCGAATCCGACGAGCGCAACGCCTTGCGTGAGCCGCGTGAGTCGACTGAAACGACGGGTACCCATTACATCTTCGGCGGCGCGTTGGCGTGCGGCGGCGGCGGCGGCATGTGCGGAGGCGCGTTCATGGTGGGCAGCTGCGAACTCATGGGCGGCGCCGCGGCATCGCGCGGGGGCGGGGGTGCGTTCATGATGGGCCGCTGCGAACCCACGGGCGTCGCGGCGTCGGCTTGATCATTCCACGCAGACGACGGCGACACGGAAGGTGTCGGAGTGCCTGCGGCGTCGGGTGGTGGCATTGGCGGCGCGTTGATGTGGAGGTCATCTGGTGGCGGACCATTGACCATCGGCGGGCCCGGACATCCAACCTGCGTCATGCCGAAGCCGACGAGCGCGATGCCTTGAGTGAGAAACGTGAGGCGACTGAGACGATGGGGGCGCATGGGCGGGCGAGCATAACGGCTCGTCGTTTGTCCGTCGAGCTTTGGCTTGAGGCTCTCACTTTCGCGGCGTGATATCGTCCGGTACGTGGCCGCACCCACTGACTCTTTCGGCCTCGTTGGGAATGTGATCGACGGGCAGTTTCATGTCCTCGAGGTCATCGGCGAAGGCGGATTCAGTGTCGTCTACAAAGGCCAACACCTTGGCCTTCGCGAGCCGGTCGCGATCAAGTGCCTCAAGATCAAGAAGACCACCGATCCGACCATCATCGCGTCATTCACGCAGCGCTTCTTCGACGAGAGTCGCATCTCGTACCGACTCAGTCAGGGCAACTTGAACATCGTGCGCAGCATCACGAGCGGCACCACCGTCTCTCCGAAGACGCGCGAGACAGTGCCCTACATGGTGCTGGAGTGGCTCGACGGCGTCTCACTCACGACTGACTATCGCTCGCGTCGCGAACGCAAACTCAAAGGTCGCCCGCTCGCAGAAGTCATGAAACTGTTCGAGCCCACGGCGATCGCGCTCGCCTATGCGCACGCGCAAGGCATCGCTCATCGCGACGTGAAGCCAGGCAATCTTTTTCTTGCGCAGACTGCAGACGGCGTGAAGCTCAAGGTGCTCGACTTTGGCATGGCGAAAGTGCTCGATGTTGGCAGTGTCGGCTTTGATGGCGCGGCCACGATCGCCAGTCTCATGGTGATTTCGCCCCAGTATTCAGCCCCAGAACAGTTCGAGCCGACGGTGGGGACGATCGGCGCGTGGACCGACGTGTACTCGCTCGCCCTCGTGATGTCGGAGGCGCTGACTGATCGACGCGCACGCGCTACCGAAAACTTCGGCGAGCTGATGATGTCCGTCATCGATACACGCACGCAGCCAACCCCGCGCAGACTCGGCGCGCAGGTGAGCAACGCGGTCGAAGCAGTGTTCGCCGCCGCCCTGAGCGTGAAGCCGGCGGGACGTCAGAAAGACGCTGGCGAATTTTGGCGGCAACTGCAGTCCGCGACACTCGACGTGCCCGATGAGGTCACGCGCACCGATCAGGCTCTTCCAGACTTCGGCCGCACCATCGCCATGCCTGCCGATCTTCCCGACGACGTGCAGCAATATCTGGCAGGTCCGTCGGGCTCGTCCGCGCCGACTCGGCAAATCACCTCTCCGATGGATCAGATGCCGATGCTGCCACCGCCGCAGCAACACAATCAGACACTGGCGATGCCTGGCGCGCAGCTCGAAGCGCAAGCCGCTCGGGCCCTGATCATGGCGCGCGCGTCGGCTCCTCCGATGAGCGCGGTTCCGCAAGCGATGATGACTCGTCCTTCGGCTGGTCCGATGAGCACTGCTTCGCAAGCGCCACCGCCGTCACGACAGCAAGCGTGGATCGTCGCACCCGTTCCTCCGACACCCCTTCCTCCGCCGATGCCCCCTGCCGAAGAACAACTCCCTCAGAATTCGAACACGGGGCTCGTGATGATGTTCGCGTTCGTTGCGCTGCTCGCGCTCGGTGTGGCGGGCTTCGTCGTGTACACGAAGTACGGCAGGACACTGCCATTTCTGGCCGATCCTGCGCCTTCATCCCCCGCCGCGATGCCAGCGAGTGCACCCTCACAGACCTCGAGCGCGGTGCCCTCGATGTCGGCGTCCGGCGCTGCGATCCCGTCTGCCGCACCCAGTGAGATCGCGCCCCCGCCAAGTCACTTGCCTGTCGGACGCGCGACGAGCGCAAACACCGCGCTGTCGATGACGGATGCGTCGCTCGATGCATGCAAGCAGCCCGGAGGAGTCTACGGAAAGGGCACCGCGCATGTGACCTTCGGGACAGACGGTTCGGTGTCTCAGGTGATCATCTCGTCTCCGCCGTTCGCGGGGACTCCCATCGCGACTTGCGTGGCGGATCACTATCGCGCGGCCAAAATCCAGCCTTTCAGCGGCGATCCGGTGAGCGTCGAGCATGTGTTCGAGATCTCGAAATGACGTTGCATCGAGCGCCTCGCCATAGAAGCCTCGTCGGTCTGGTGCGCGCTCTCCAAGTGCTCATGTTGCTGGTCGTGCTCTCTCTGTCGGGAGTGGCACGCGCAGACGATCTCGAGAAGGGCAAGAACGCATACATCGCGAAGGACTTCACCGAGGCCGAGGCTCGCTTTCGCGCGATGCTCGATCCGACGACAGGCACACTCAAGAGTCCCGAGTTGATCGACGAGGCTCGCATGTTTTTGGGCGCGACACTCTTCGCGCTCAAGCGCTCGGAAGACGCAGACAGCGCGTGGGCGAAGATCCTCGAGCACAACGACGGCTACGCCCCTGATCCGCTCACGTTTCCGACGGCTGTGCTCGATGCGTTCACCGACACACGCACGCGACACAAAGACGAGATCACCGCGCGCAAGCAGCGCGAAGCGCTCGAAGCCACCGCCCGCAAGCAGCGCGAGGCAGAAGAAAAAAAGCGGCAGGCCGAGTATCTGGCGCTGCTCACCAAGTACGCATCCGAAGAGCACATCGTGGACCATCATTCGCGGGTCATCGCGATGGCTCCTTTTGGCATCGGTCAGTTCCAGAACGGCAAGCCAGTCCTCGGTACGATCCTGCTGGTGACCGAGTCGGCTCTCGCGATCGCGGCGGGTGTCTCGTTCGGGTTCGCGCTCGCGCAAGAAGGTCAGGCGTACGACGTCTTGAATAACAAGCAGTACGACCTCACCAACTGGCAGCAGTATAACAAGTACATCGCGCGCGCGACGACCACTTGGTACGTGAACCTCGCTTTTGCTGGGGCTTACGCCATCGAGGCCATCGCGGGTGTGATCGAGGCTCAAGTGAACTACGTGCCGCAGGTAGAGATCATCAAGAAACGCGAACTGCCCAAAGCCTGGCTTGCGCCGACCGTCTCGACTCATCCAGAGAATGGCTCGATCTCAGGCGGAGGCTTCTCGCTTTCTGGCAGGTTTTGACACGCTGACGTGGCAGTCGGCGTGCTAGCTACAGGCGGCATTACTCAAGGAGCGCGTCTGATGTCTGTGTCTCTCGCTCACCCGGATTCTTTCGTTGATCGTCACGTGGGTCCGAACGCGCAAGATCAAGCGCGCATGCTTCGCGAGGTCGCGGCTGATTCTCTCGCCGCGCTCGTGGGGGAGACCGTACCGGCGAGCATTCGTCTCTATCGCGCGCTGGACTTGCCCGCGCCCAAGAGCGAGGCCGACCTGCTCGCCTATGCACGTGCGATCGGGCTGAAAAACAGAGTGTTCAAGTCGTACCTCGGCATGGGGTACTCGTCCGCGATCACTCCGCCGGTGGTGCTGCGCAATGTGGTCGAGAATCCTGGTTGGTACACGCAGTACACGCCTTATCAAGCCGAGATCTCTCAAGGCCGACTCGAAGCCCTCTTGAACTTTCAGACGATGGTGATCGATCTCACGGGTCTGCCCATCGCGAATGCGTCTCTGCTCGACGAAGGCACTGCCGCAGCAGAGGCCATGCATCTCGCGTGGGAGTTCAAGGGACACGACGAAACGCACAACACGTTCTTCGTCTCGGACGCATGTCACCCGCAAACCATCGACGTCGTGAAGACCCGCGCGGCTGCGCTCGGGATCGATGTCGTCGTCGGTGATCATCGGACGGTGGATTTCGCCAAACACAAAAGCCAACCGTTTGGTGTGCTCGTTCAATATCCAGCGACTGATGGCGCGATCTTCGACTACCGCGACTTCGCCAAGAAGGTGCACGACGCGGGCGCGCTGCTGGCGGTTGCGGCGGATCTGCTCGCGCTCGCTTTGATCGCATCTCCGGCTGAAATTGGGGCAGACGTGGCGATCGGCAACTCGCAACGCTTTGGCGTGCCGATGGGATATGGCGGACCGCACGCGGCGTTCTTCGCATGCAAAAACGAACTCGTGCGCAAGTTGCCCGGGCGCATCATTGGTGTGAGCGAAGACGCGAACGGTCATCGCGCGCTGCGCATGGCGTTGCAAACACGCGAGCAACACATTCGCCGCGAGAAGGCGACGAGCAACATCTGCACGGCGCAAGCGCTGCTCGCGATCGTGGCGAGTTTTTATGCGGTCTATCACGGACCCAAGGGCATTCGAGCGATCGCAGAGCGGGTGCACGGCATGGCGTGCGTGCTCGCAGCAGGCGCAAAAAAGGCCGGAAAGAAGCTGACGCACGACGCGTTCTTCGACACCGTGCGCATCGAGTGCGACGCCACTGCGACCCTCAGAGCTGCTGAAGCGCGCGGCTACAACTTGCGCAAGATGGACGACAAGAGTGTGTGCATCGCGCTCGACGAGACGACGAGCGAATCTGACGTTCGCGCGCTGCTCGAGATCTTGGGCGCGAGTTCACCGGACGTGCAGGCGCTCGCCAAGGCGACCGACTCTGCGATTCCGGCAACGCTGCGTCGCACGTCCGAATATCTCACGCACGCGGTGTTCAATCGCTACCACTCGGAGACCGAGATGCTGCGCTACATGCGCTCGCTCGAGAACCGCGATCTGTCTTTGGCGCACGCGATGATTCCTCTCGGCTCGTGCACGATGAAGCTCAACGCGACCGCCGAGATGATTCCCGTCACCGACCCGCAGTGGAACTCTCTGCATCCGTTCGCGCCGCTCGATCAAGCACAAGGCTATGCGCAGATCTTCTCCGAGCTCGAGCAAGCGCTGTGCGAAATCACTGGTTTTTCAGCCGTTTCGTTGCAACCCAACGCAGGCTCGCAGGGCGAATATGCGGGGCTCTTGGTCATCGCCAAGTATCTCGAGAGCAAAGGGCAGGGACATCGCAAGGTGTGTCTGATTCCTCAGAGCGCGCACGGGACGAATCCCGCGAGCGCGGTGATGGCCGGCATGAAGGTCATCGTCACCAAGACCGACGAGCACGGCAATGTCGACGTGGCTGATCTCGAAGCGCGCGCCAAAGAGCACGCAGGCGATCTCGCCGCGTTGATGATCACCTATCCGTCGACGCACGGCGTGTTCGAAGAAGACATCAAACACATCTGCGCGATCATCCACGAGCACGGCGGGCAGGTCTACATGGACGGCGCGAACATGAACGCGCAAGTGGGTCTGTGCAGACCGGGCGACATCGGCGCAGATGTTTGTCACCTCAACTTGCACAAGACATTTTGCATCCCGCACGGCGGCGGCGGGCCTGGAATGGGCCCGATCGGCGTGGCCAAGCACCTGCAACCTTACTTGCCCGGGCACTCGGTCGTCGCCATGAAGCAGAGCACCAAAGACAGCATCGGCGCAGTCAGCGCGGCGCCATGGGGCAGTCCCAGCATCTTGCTCATCTCTTGGGCGTACATCCAAATGATGGGCGCGAGTGGTCTGCAGACCGCGACGGAGATCGCCATCTTGAACGCGAACTACATCGCCAAGCGTCTCGATCCGCACTTTCCCGTCGTCTACAAAGGCAAACGCGGGCGGGTCGCTCACGAGTGCATCGTCGACGTTCGCCCCTTCAAGAAGAGCGCAGGCATCGAGGTCGACGACGTCGCCAAGCGTTTGATGGACTACGGCTTTCACGCACCGACCATGTCGTTTCCGATTCCGGGCACGCTCATGATCGAACCGACCGAGAGCGAGAGCCTCTTCGAGATCGATCGCTTCTGCGACGCGATGATCGCCATCCGCGAAGAGATTCGCGCGATCGAGACAGGAAAGCTCCCCCGCGAAGACAATCCGCTCAAGCACGCGCCGCACACCGCGAGCGCAGTCACGGCGACCGAGTGGACTCATCCTTACTCGCGCGAGCTCGCCGCGTTTCCCACACCCTTCACAAAAGACCGTAAATTCTGGCCTCCCGTGGCTCGCGTCAACAACGCGCTCGGCGACCGAAAGCTCGTTTGCGCATGTCCGCCCATTGAGGAGTACATTTCGAATCCTGCATGAGCCTGCCGCGCCGCATTCGCGACTACGAGATCTGGGGTCGCCTGAGCGAAGGCGGCATGAGCGAGGTCTGGCTCGCCAAGCACGCCGTGCTGCTCATCCCTGTCATTTTCAAGACGATCAGGCCTGAAATCATGGCTTCCCAGACCGCTGGCGAAAATTACGCAGAGCGGGTGATCGACGAAGCGCGTCTCATGGCGCGCATCACCAATCCTAGTGTGGTGCGCGCGATCGACGCGGGCGTGCACGAAGGCGTGCCGTATCTGGTGCAAGAGTATGTCGACGGTATCGATCTCGCGGAGCTCGACCGCCGCCGACGCGGATCGCTCGGCGTGGGGCTGCCGCTGTGGTTCGTTTGCGGCGTGATGAAGCAGGCGTGCGAAGCGCTGCATGCTGCTCACCAAGCGGGAGTCGTCCATCGCGACGTGAAGCCCTCCAACTTGTTCGGCTCGCCCGAGACGGGTGTTCGTCTGGGCGACTTTGGCATCGCCGTCCGGCAAGACACGCACAACGCCGAGGTGAGCGGGACGTTGCGTTTCATGTCACCCGAGCAACTCAAGTGCGGTGTCGTCAATCGTCGCACGGACGTCTGGGGAGCAGGCGCGACTGCGTGCGACTTGCGCTATGGCCAGCCGCCGTTCGAGCGAGTGAGCAATGTGTTCGACGACACGCCGCCCTCGATGCCGCCGCCGAAGACGAGCTCCGAGGCCTATTTTCAGCACCTCCTGCGCACGATGCTCAACAAGAACGAAGCCGAGAGACCATCCGAGACGGCCGACCTCGCGCGACAATTCGGGATCCTCGCCGACGCGCTCCGAGCCACGCGCCGCTCGACGTTCGCGTTCATCGATCGCCACACGTTCCGCGTGGGTGAGTGTCTGGTGACCTTCCGTCAAGGCGACATCGCAGAGGCGAGAGCGGATGCGATCGTCAACAGCGCCAACTTCGAGATGAAGATGCGCACAGGTGTCGGCGACGCGCTTCGCAAGAAAGGTGGCGATGCGATCGAGGACGACGCTCGCGCGGACGGCGAACAACCTCTCGGCACCTGTCTCGTGACTGCCGCGGGTACCCTCAACGCCAAGCATGTGTTGCACGCGGTGAGCGCATGGAACGAAGCGTCGTGCATTGGTCGCGCCATGCAGCGCGCTCTTCTGACAGCAGACGAGCTCGGTCATCGCTCTCTATCTTTTCCCGCGCTCGGCACTGGCAAAGAGCGCGTGACCATCGAGACGTGCGCGAACGCGATGATGACTTCGCTCAAGTGGCACTTGATGCTCGGCGGCACGCGCTTGCGATCCGTGGATGTCGTGCTCGCGGACGCCCATAAATTAGCCGTATTTCGCGAAGTCGCCGAAGAGGCCTTGCGCGACCAAGGCGCAGGACGAGCAGGCGTGGACCTTGGACTGCCAGCAGAACAGGGACGCTCGACGATGGAGGGCGGCACGTTTGTCGACCCCACAACGGGTCGCGACGGGTAGCAGCAGTGCTGTTGCCGGCGTTGGGGTTGGTTAGCGCATGAGGATGACGAGGGCGGCGCTTGCTAGGATGATCGCTCCGCCTAGCATCGAGGTTTTGGTGACGACCTGGTGCAGGACGGCGCCGGCCATGACGACGGCGACGAGCGGCTCGAGAAGAGTCAATGTCGATGCGTGACTTGCGGGTACGCGTCGTAGGCCCCAGACGAACAACAGTCCGGAGAGCGCTCCCGGGCCGAGCGCTCCAAGACACAACCACGCCATCGCGCGCGCGTCGACATGTGCCCATGCGTCGTGCGAGACGAAGATCGCGAGCAATGGAACCGCCACGAGTCCGTGAAAAAACATCAGCTCGCTGCCCGAAAACCGATGAGCGAGGCGCTTGTTCAAGATCACATTCGAGGCGTAAAACACGGCACTCGAGGCACCATAGACTGCTCCGAGTCCGTCGGTTGGTTCGCGATCCGCCGCCCACGGTCGCAACAGAACCACGAGACCCAAAAACCCGGCGACAACGGCAAGCGCTGTACGTGCGCGTGCCTTTTCGTGGAGCAAGAGAGGCGCGGCGATCGCGACGAACAGCGGCGTGAGGTAGTGGGTGACCACAGCGATCGCCACACTCGTCGTTTGATACGCACGGAAGAAGAACACCATGTTCAGCGCGTCGCTCACGCCCAGCCACCCGACCGCCAGCCACGCACCGAGCGGCGCACGCGCAGCAATGCGGTCCCGCAAAAGAAAAGGCGCGGCACCGAGAGTGAGCGCAATCATCACCACGAGTGACTCGAAGGCCGGATCGATTTTCCCGTACGCCTCTGCGCGATGCAAAATCAGCGGCCACAGACCCCAACTCGACGCCGCGATCGCGACCAGAGCGTACCCGGTTGCGCGTCGACGCTCGTCGCTCGACGCAGGCGCGGGGGACGAACTCAAGAGAGCTGCTTCTTCAACGACGCGACGAGTGTGAGCGCTTCGATCGGCGTGAGGCGATCGGGATCGATCGTGCGGAGGATCTCGATCACAGGATCAGGCTTGGGCGCTTGGAATAGGTCGAGCTGCGGGCGCTTCGAATCAGGCTGATTGTTGCCCGTTTCGAGCTCATCGAGCAACACACGCGCGCGGGCGATCACCATCTCGGGCACTCCTGCGAGTCGTGCACACGCGACGCCATAGCTTCGTGATGCCGCGCCTTGGGTGAGCTTGTGCAAAAAAACGATGTCTCCCTCGTGCTCGCGCGCAGAGACGCTCCAGTTCTCGCAGCCGCTCTTCGTCTTCGGCAGATCGGTGAGCTCGTGGTAGTGCGTCGCGAAGAGGGCGCGACATCCGACGACGTCATGCAGATGTTCTGCGACTGCCCACGCGATGGCGAGTCCGTCGTAGGTGCTGGTGCCACGACCGATTTCGTCGAGCACCACGAGAGACCTTTTGGTCGCGCGTCGCAAGACGTTCGCGGTCTCTTTCATCTCGACCATGAACGTACTCTCGCCGCCTGCGAGATTGTCGCTGGCCCCCACGCGCGTGAGGACGCGATCGACGACCCCAATGCGAGCGCGCCGCGCAGGCACAAACGACCCCATTTGAGCCATGATCACGATCAACGCGACTTGCCGCATGAGCGTCGACTTGCCGGCCATGTTGGGACCGGTGATGAGCCAGAGTCTCGTGTCGTGGGCGTCGAGCGTGACGTCGTTGGGTACGAATCGACCCACAGCCGCGAGCCGTTCGACGACCGGGTGGCGACCATCCTCGATCTCGAGTCGCGCCATCGCGTCTACGTCGGGTCGACAATAGTCGTGTCGATGAGCGACTTCGGCGAGCGCACATGCCCAATCAATCTCCGAGACGCGCGCCGCGACACGACGCAAACGTTCTGCGTGGGTCGCGAGGTGCGCCACCAACGCGTCGAACAAGTCGTTCTCCCGTGACTGGGCGCGTTCTTCGGCATGCGCGACCTTGTCAGCGAGTGTGTCGAGTTCGTCGGTCGTGTATCTCTCGCCAGTGGCGATGGTCTGCTTGCGACGCCACTCGGCCGGCACCTTGCTCATGTGCGAACGCGTGACCTCGATGTACCAACCAAACACACGCGTGACCCGCAATTTCAGGCTCGAAATGCTCGTCTGCTCACGCAATCGCGATTCCATGTCGACGATGAGTCGCTGACCGTTCTCGCCAAGCGACCGCGCCTCGTCGAGCTCGGGATCGAAGCCACTGTTGATCGCGCCTCCATCCGAAACACGCAACGGCGGATCTGCAGAGAGCTCACGCGTGAGCAACTCCAGCAAGTCTGCGCAGCCATCGATCCACGCTTCGTGTTGAAACACTCCAAACGCGTCTCGCGCAGACCGATCGGGGCACGCTTCGAGTGCGCTGATGATCGCGGGCATCTGCGTCAGTGACATTCTGAGCGCGGAGAGATCTCGCGGGAGCGCGCGACCCAGCATCACTTTGATCGTGAGACGCTCGAGATCGCGCACGTCTGCCAGGCGCGCGCGCAGCTCCTTGCGAAGTCCTGGTTGAGTGACCATCAACTCGACCGCGTCGAGCCTCCGCCTGATGGTCGGCACGTCGGTGCTCGGGGCGAGCAAACGTCGTCGCAAGAGTCGCGCGCCTGGAGCCGTGAGTGTCTCGTCGAGCTGCGTGAGCAGCGTGCCGCGCGTGTCTCCACCGAAGGTGCGCACGAGCTCGAGGTGTTGCTGAGTCGCAGGATCGATCTCGAGGGCAGTCCCCAGCTCGTACGCAACGAGCCTCGAAACCGGCAATTTTCTGCCTGCTTCAGCGATCGATGCGATCTGCACGCAGCGCGCGGCGGCTCGCCTCGCGACGACAGAACCACAGACCTTCTGCGTCTCTCCCTTGCCGAGCGCCTCGTCGAGTCGCGCATCGGCATCTTCGATTGCGACGCCCTCGCGCACCACCACCCGCGGCCGCGCCGTACGCAGCTCGTTCACCACCGCCATCGCGCCCGGCCCAGCGACCACTTCACGCGGATCGAGTCGCAACAACTCTGCGGACGCACTCGGCGCATCGGTCGCCTCACACGCAGACAACTCTCCGGTCGACAAGTCGAGCGCGGCGATCCCGATCGCGCCGGCGTCCACCTCCACAGCGGCGACATAGTGATTCTGCTTGGCGTCGAGTCCGGCGTCATCGAACGCGATGCCCGGCGACACCACACGCACGACCTGTCTCGGCACGATGCCTTTGGTCTTGGACGGGTCGGCCATCTGCTCGCACAGCGCGACACTGAAGCCTTGCTCGAGCAGTCTTTGAATGTACCCACTCGCGGCGTGATACGGCACGCCCGCCATCGGGATCGGATCGACATCGTTCTTGTTGCGACTCGTCAATGTCAGATCGAGCGCCTTCGACGCAACGACCGCGTCTTCGTAGAAGAGCTCGTAAAAGTCACCGAGCCGAAAGAACACGAGAGCGTCTGGATGATCCGCTTTGGCGGCTAAAAACTGCCGCATCACCGGGGTCGTGTCTTGGCCCTTCGCCATGGGCGTCGATCAGAAATACGGAGCGTGCGCGAGCGACACCGTGTTGAGGTCGATCAAAATCA
>JAYVXK010000797.1:0-14426 GCA_043785265.1 Myxococcales bacterium
CCGCAACCCATGTCGCGCGGCGACCTCTTTCACGATCGAAGAGAGCGCCGGATAGTGCAAGTGACACACCTTCGGAAACAGGTGGTGCTCGACTTGGTAGTTGAGCCCGCCGACGAACCAAGTGACGAACGAATTGTCTGGAGCAAAATCGACTGTCGTCGCCAGTTGGTGCGTCGCCCAGTCCATTTCCATGCGTTGTCCGCGAGGCGGCGGCAGCGGGAACTCCGCGCCGTCAGCGCAATGAGCCAACTGAAACATCGTGCCGAGTGTGACGCCCAGTGTGAAGAGCACCACACTATGAAATATCAATACCTGCCAAAGCGGATGAAAAAACGCTGGCAGGACGATCGACCACCCGACGAAGAAAAGCTTCCAACCAATGAAACCCGCCATGGCGGCACGACTGGGCGGAGGCAATTTGTGAACGCCAATCATGCGACGTTTGACGATGATGAAATCGTCGACCAAAACCCACTTGGGGATGAGCAGCCCATAAAGCAGCCACAGATACACGTGCTGAAAGCGGTGCCATGGCTGCCGCTTCTGCTCGGGTGCGAGACGCGCGAGAAATCCAAAGTCGATGTCGTAGTCGATGCCTTGAATGTTGGTGAACGTGTGGTGAGCGATGTTGTGTTTGGGCCGCCAGATGAACGAGCAAATGCCCATCACGTCGAGCGTCGCGCCAAACACGCGATTGACCCAAGTGTGTCTCGAGTACGCACCATGATTGGCGTCGTGTTGAATGCTCATCCCAATCGCGGCGACCGAGAACCCGAGTGAGAGCGCGCAGAGCAGTGCTTGCCACGCGTTGTGCGCGACGAAAACGAGAGCGACCCACGAGACCGTCGACCAACCGAGAATCAACGCGGTCTTGAGGTACATGCGCGGCACGTCGCGTCGGGGCTGCGGGGCGCGCTCGAGGTAGGCGTCCACGGAAGCTTCGAGTTCACGCGCGAAATCACCTCGATCCGCGAAGCGAACATGCGACGAAGGCTGTGAGAGACCGGTCATGGTGTCATGATCGACCTTCTAGACCAGGTTTTGGTCACACTTTCATCAGGAATGTGGGCAATGAGAGAGCGACGGCACGCTTGACTGCGCGGATGACCTACGCTCGCATGGCGAGCATGAGGCGTTCGTTTGCCGTGCTTGGCCTATTTGCGCTCGTCGCGGGTTGCGGAAAAGAAGCGGGCCGGGTGCCCTTGCCCGGTGCTGGGTCGGGTGCCACCGCTTTGACGCTCGCTCCTGGGGATGTTGCTCTGTGGACCGACATCGACATCTCTTACGAAGGCGACGCAGCTCTTCATTACGACGTCGAGTTCGTTCAAGGCGGAGTCACAGTCGCAAACGCGAAGTGCAATCCGCTGGGTCCCCTGAGTGTAAAAACATCGTGGGTAGAAACCAATTTGGGCTTCGAGCACTCACGCAGCGGAAACGGCAAGATGGATTGTTCGACCAAGCTCGCCACCGGCGGGGGAACTGAAGTACGCACCAATCTCATCGTCGATCGCAAAGGCACGAAGCTCACGATCAAGAAAGCCGACTTGGTCATCAAGCAATAGAGAACCCGTCGGTCGCGTCGACGAGAGCGTTGATGTCGTGGTTTTCGAGGACTGTTTTGGGGGCGCCAGTTTTGGCAGCGGCGAGCATGGCTCTTCCGACGCGCTCGGTCGTCGTGACGTGCTTGGGTGCGAGCCATTTCATCAGCGGGTAAAGCGGACTCAAAATCGCATAGAGCACGCGATAGCTTGGGGTGCGGCTCGTGATGCCATGGAGCGGTTGGATGTACGCAGGCCTGAACATGTACTTGTGTTCGAATGGTTGCTCCAAGACGGCGTTCTCTGCTTCGCCTTTCACTCGCGCCCACATCGTTCGACTCGTGCCCGTGCTGTCGGCGCCAGCACCCGATACGAACACGAATGTCGCGACGCTGCCCACCTTGGCCAATGCATTGGCTGCCGCCACCGTCATGTCTCGCGTCACGCGGCGATAGGCTTCTTCGGTCATGCCAGACGACGTGACCCCGAGACAATAGAAGCAGGCGTCGTAGCCAGATAGTTCGTTTTGAACGGACGCATAATCGAATAAGTCCTCGAGGATGAGCTCGCGCACTTTTGCGTGTTTTTGGCCTATTTCTCGACGCCCAATGACGAGTACTTGCTCTACTTCGTTATCGAGCAGACATTCGCGCAGGACGCCTTGCCCGACCATGCCCGTGGCTCCAAAAATGATGACCTTCACGGCGGCAACGTGCAGTGCAACTCCTCAGAAGGCAAGTCCTCGGTCGCGTGCTCACCGCGCAATTAGCCTAAGGAGTGCCTGAGATCCAAAATCTCAATCCAAGGTTGGGCTGCGCCCTCCTCTCTGCTGGTAACTCGGCCCGCTGCGAGACTATGATGTCGGAGAGTCAGCCGTATGGAGAACACAGGGGAGGCGGTTCGGGGGCGCATTGTCGTGGTCGACGACGATGAGGGCGTCCTTGCGCTCGTCCCAAGACTTTTGACCGGTTTCGACGTGCAGACATTCTCCAATGCTCGCGGCGCACTCGCGTGGTTGCGACAGCACGATGGTGACGTCGATGCTGTGCTGTCTGATCTCCACATGCCAGAGTTGGATGGCTTAGGGTTGCTCGCCGAGGTTCATGCTCACTGGCCTGACGTGCCGTTCGTCGTCATGACTGGCGACGGAGCGATCGCGCCTGCAGTCGAAGCCATGCGGCGTGGAGCTTATGATTACGTCAGCAAGCCGCTGTCTCCAGGGAGCGGACTCGACCTCGTGCTCGTGCGCGCGGTCGAAAAGCATCAGCTACTCGGGCGGGCCGAGACTCTCGAGAAACGACTCGCGCTCGAATCGAGATTCGAGAGCATCGTCGGCAAGACGGCCGCGATGCGCGCGGTGTTTCAACTCATCGACACAGTCGCGAGCACGGACGCGACGGTCCTCATTCTCGGTGAGAGCGGGACCGGCAAGGAGTTGGTCGCGCGAGCACTGCACGTACGTAGTCGGCGCGCCCAGAAGGCATTTCTGGCCATCAACTGCTCGGCGCTGACGGAGAGTCTTCTCGAGAGCGAGTTGTTCGGACACGTGAAAGGAGCGTTCTCGGGCGCAACCAACAACCGCCGCGGCCTGTTCGAGCAAGCCTCGGGCGGCACGCTGTTGCTCGATGAAATCGGGGATGTCTCGCCCGCGGTGCAAGTGAGATTGTTGCGTGCACTGCAAGAGGGAGAGATCAAACCCGTGGGCTCGGACGAAGTTCGCAACGTGGATGTGCGTGTGATCGCCGCCACCAATCGCGATCTCGCAGCAGACGTCAAAGAGGGCGACTTTCGCGAGGACCTTTTCTACCGCCTCAATGTCGTGGGGATCGACCTTCCTGCGTTGCGTGACCGCGGAGGGGACGTTCCAATCCTGATCGCTCACTTTCTGCAAAAGTACTCCGAGCGCCTCCACAAGCCTGCCCCCCACGTGGAAGACTCGGCCATGTTGGCCATGCAACGTTACGAGTGGCCGGGCAACGTGCGTGAACTCGAGAACGCAGTGCATGGTGCGATGGTGCTCAGTCAGGGAGGTGACATCACACTCGAACTGTTGCCGAGAGCGGTGCGCGCCAATCCATTGGCTGGGCAACCCGCTGCGGTCGAGCGCCCGTTCAGCGAAGCGCGCGCGGCTGCCGTTGCCAAGTTCGAAAAGGCTTATCTCGACACACTGCTCGAAGAGGAAAACGGAAACATCACACGTGCAGCGCGTCGCGCCGGCATCGACAAATCGAACCTGCGCAAGCTCGCGCGTCGCTATGGCATCGACGTCGATCGCATCCGCAAGCGCGACGCGGGGGTCTAGGTCACCCCCTAAGGGGGTGATGGTTACCCCGCACGATCGACGCTGTTTTCAGGGATGAACGCGCGTGAGGGGTAAGGCGCGCTCGTGGTCGCGAATGCGTCCTCAGGAATTACACGCTGATCCTGGTTGGTACGGGTTTCGCAACTACGAGAAAGGTTGGAGGTCAACATGCAACCCGTCGTGTCTATCGAGAAGGAAGCTCAGGCAGGCGACGTCGTCGACGGGCGCTACGCTCTGACGCGCGTCCTCGGAAGTGGCGCTGAGGGTGTCGTGTACGAAGCGGTTCATGTCTACACCGACCAACGAGTTGCGCTGAAGATGCTTCATCCGTCGGCAGTCGGATCCGTGGCTGCAGAGCGGCGCGCGAGGCTCTTGCGAGAGGCCAGCATCTTGGGCCGACTCAAGCACCCCAACATCGTGACCATCCTGGATGCGGTCGTCACGGAGACCTCCAGCTTCCTTGCGCTCGAGCTTCTCGAAGGTCGTACGCTCGAGAGTCTCATTGCTGCACGCGGTCAATTGAGCGCCGTCGAAGCCGTCACGGTGATCCTACAAGCGTGCGACGCTGTGGCGTTCGCGCACAGGAACGGCATCATTCATCGCGACATCAAGCCAAGCAACATCATCATCGTGCGCGAGGCGTGGGGCGAGCGCATCAAGGTGGTCGACTTTGGTGCATCGCGACCCGCGAGTCCTGATGTCAAACTCACAGCCACTGGGCAGATCGTAGGCACTCCAGCGTACATGGCGCCCGAGCAGTTTTTGGCAGACGCGGAGATCGATCAACGGGCAGATGTCTATGCATTGGGCGCCGTCATGTTCGAGTGTCTCACTGGGAAGGTGGTCTACCCAGGCAACTTTGCGGACATCGTTCGCAGTGCTTTCTCCAACGACGGTCCACCTTCCGTTCGCGACTCCGTGCCAGGCATCGCGTTGCCTCTCGCGCGCGTGGTTCAGCGCGCAATCTCGGCTTCGAGAGACCACCGACAGTCCAGTGTCTCGCAGTTGATCGAAGAGCTGAGGTTGGCCTGCCCAGAAGCCTCGAGTCACACCAACTCGTTGCTCAATCCACCGACTGCAGTCACGCGACGCAAATACCCTCGTGCTCCGTACATGACCCCCGCGCGCGTCGACACCGCTGCAGGGCCGATCGACGTGCGTGTGCAAGACATCTCAGAAGGTGGCTTGCTCGTGCTCACTCAAACACCCGCCAAAATTGGAGAGCTGATCACGGTTCGTTTTGGACTACCTCTCGATGGGAAGGTCGGCAAGTGCAAGGCATACGTCCGATGGGTTCGCGGCGGTGAAGACGACCGCCGCGCGCTCGTCATGGGACTCGAATTCCACGACATGGACGAGACCATGCGTCGATCGATCACAGTCTATGTTGCCCTCATGACCGATGACGGCGGCGGACAACTACTGGGTGACGACCAAACCAAGGGCGGTGAGCGCCGACCCAACATCGAGAAGGTCACCGTTCGCGGCACGCCTGCAGCGATCGCTGCGTTGATGTCGACTTCAAAAGGACGCTGACGTTACTCAGCCAGAGCGTGCGACGTCGCAACGACCGCAGGCGCCATGTCTAGCGGCAACGCCACGGTGAAGGTCGTGCCTTTGCCGACCTTGCTCGCGACACTCACAGTCCCACCATGAGCGCTCACGATCTGCCGCACGATGAACAACCCCAAGCCTAAGCCGCCATAATTGCGACTCGGCACTGCGCGCTCGAACTGGCGGAAAATGCGCTTGAGATCGCGCGCGGCGATGCCGATGCCGTGATCACGAACCTCCAAAATGGCGTTGTCTCCGCGACGTTCGACGATGACGTCAATCACACTCTTGGGCGCATATTTGATCGCGTTGTTGATCAGGTTCTGCAAAACCTGTTCGATACGACCTCGATCCCAATTGCCCACGACCGAGGACCCGGGATGCAAAACCACCTTGCACTCCGCGTCGTCTGCGGCTTCTGCGAACTGATCGACCACGCCACGCACTGCCTGCGCGAGTTCAACCCGTTCGAGTCGCAACGCCAAGTCGGAAGACGTCATGCGCGACACGTCCAAGAGACTGTCCACGAGGGTCGTCAATCGGTTGGCTTGACGCAGAGCCGAGCGCACCTTCTTGCTCAGATCTTCTTCGTTGGCCCGCGGTGACTGGACCAGATCATCGATGCCACGAAGCCTCAGATCGAGCGTCATCAGAGGTGTACGCAACTCGTGAGACGCAATCGAAAGAAACTCGTCTCGCGTGCGTACGGCTCGCTCGGCTGCATCGAGTGCGCGCCTGCGATCGTCAAAGTCCGTGAATGTACCCAGCCAGCCCACGACTTGCGCGTTCCGGTCGCGATCGGGGACGGCGCGACACAGATACCAACGGTACTTGCGGTCGTGTCCGCGCAACCTGCATTCGAGTTCGTGCACGCGGCCCAGCGCGATGGCCTCTCTCCATTGCTTGCCCAAGACCGCCGAATCGCGAGGATGCAATACACTCATCCACCCCGTGCCGATCGCTCCCTCGATGGGAAGACCGGTGTACTCAATCCAACGCTGGTTCACGTAAGTGAGTTGGCCGTCGGCATCAGCGGTCCACACGATTTGAGGAATCGCTTCTGCGAGGTTGCGATAGCGCTCTTCGCTGAGAGTCAACACCTCTGCCAGTTCGCGCTCTTTGGCTTTTTGATCGGCTTCGCGCAGCGCGAGCGCTTGCTGCTTGATGCGTTGGTCCTTGTTGAAGAGCTCGACGAAGATCGCCACCTTGGCGCGCAACACGTCTGGGTCGATCGGCTTGACCAGATAATCCACCGCGCCGAGAGAGTAACCTCGGTAGATGAAGCTGACGTCTTCGCCCCCGGCAGTGAGAAAGATGATCGGCGTCAAACGGCTCTTTTCTCGCTGCTTGACGATGCGCGCGACCTCGAACCCGTCGAGGTCCGGCATCATCACGTCGAGCAAGATGACCGCGTATTCTCTCTCGAGAATGCGACGCAGTGCTTCCTTGCCGGAGGACGCCGTGACCACTGTGTAGTCGGGCGACGAGAGGATCGCCGAAATCGTCAGGAGGTCTTCTTTGCGATCGTCCACCGCGAGGATAGTCACGTCAGTCATTGATGGTCGGTTCCACTTTTCGCGACAACCAGACGCGCAGCAACGCGAGCAATCGATCTGCGTCCATGGGCTTGGCGATGTAGTCGGACGCGCCAGCTTGCAGACACTTCTCTCGGTCGGCCGGCATGGCCTTGGCGGTGAGCGCGATGATGGGCAGGGACGCAAAACGCTTCTGCGCACGCATGTGATGCATCACCTCGTAGCCATCCATCTCAGGCATCATGATGTCCACGAGCACGGCGTCTACATCCAGGTTCTTCTCCAGCAACTCGAGACCCGCGGCTCCATTCTCTGCATAGATCACCTGCGCATGGCGGCTCTCGAGGATGCTCGTCACTGCAAAAATGTTGCGAACGTCGTCGTCGATGACCAACACCTTTGCTCCGGCTAGTCCGGGTGAAGCGTTGCGTGCATGACGCATCATGCGTTGCTGTTCTTCCGGCAAATCAGGCTCGCATCGATGCAAGTGGAGGGCGGTCTCGGCGAGGAGCAACTCGGGCGAACGCGCGTTTTTCAAGATGATCGTCTCTGACAATTTGCGTAGTTGAGCATCTTCCTTTTTGGTGAGGTCTTTGCCCGTATAAACGACAATGGGAAGATCGCGATGCTCGGGTTGTTTCTTGATCTTCTGCAACAGTTCCACTCCGCCCATGTCTGGCAAATCGAGGGCGAGCACCATGCAGGAGAACTGCTCGCGGGCCATCGCCGCCAATGCCTCTTTGCCCGAGCCGACGGTCGTGATGTCTATCCCTTGGCCCCCGATCAACGAACTCAGGTGCGCGCGCTCCGTCTCGTCTTCGAGGGCGATGAGCAAACGCTTCGGACGAGCCGCAAAACCGGCTAGGTGGTCGACCGCCTTCTCGATCGCGTGCGCCGTCGCGGGCTTGGACATGAATCCCACGGCGCCCATGGAGAACCCCCGCTGGCGGTCGTCATCGCTGGAGACAATCTCTACTGGGATGTGCCGCGTCTTGGGGTCGTGCTTGAGTTGGTCGAGCACCACCCAGCCGTCTACATCGGGAAGTTTGGTGCTCAACGCGATCGCAGACGGCTTGATTTTGTGAGCCAGAGAAAGCCCAGCGTCGCCCGTGTTCGCGATCACTGCTTTGAAGCCCTTGGCCCGCGCTCCCTCTGAGAGCAACCGTGCAAAGTCAACGTCGTCTTCGATGATCAGAATCACTGCATCGCTCGGCTGAAGTTGATCGCGGTCATCCACCACAGTTCGTCGCGAGGGAGTGCGAGGCTCTTCGCGCCAATTGGTGACACCAGGCGCTGGAGCGCTGAGGATGACCGGAGCGGGCGGCGGAGTGCGAGGCAGAAACAGCGTGAAGGTACTGCCCACACCCGGTTCGCTCTTCACGCGCATCTCGCCGCCGAGCAAACGTGCAATCTCTCGACTGATGGAGAGACCCAAACCGGTGCCGCCGTACTTCCGACTCGTCGTGCCGTCCGCCTGTTGGAAGGCTTCGAAGATGATCTTCTGTTTTTCTCGTGGGATGCCAATCCCAGTGTCTTGGACCGAAATCGCAACGACCATGTCCGCCCGACTGAGGACCTCATGTCCGCGCGTCCACCCCTCGGTGGCAATCCTTCCCTCGAGCAACACCCGCCCACGCTCTGTGAATTTGAATGCGTTCGACAGGAGGTTCTTGAGCACTTGCTGCAGACGCTTGGCATCTGTCTCGATGGACGCGGGCAGCCCCTCGTGCAGCTCGATCCCAAATTGCAGGCCTCGTTCTTGCGCGATATGGCGGAAGTTCTGCGCCACGTACTTGGTCAGATCGTCAAAGCGAACGTCCGTCGGGTCGACCGACATGGTGCCTGACTCGATCTTCGACAAGTCGAGAATGTCATTGATGAGTGCGAGAAGGTCGGTGCCAGATGTATGAATGGTCTGCGCAAACTCGACCTGTTTGGAGACTAGATTTCCCTGGGCATTGTCCGAGAGCATCTTGGACAATATCAATAGACTGTTGAGCGGCGTTCGCAGCTCGTGAGACATGTTCGCAAGAAACTGCGACTTGTACTTGGACGTGAGCGAGAGTTGCTCCGCTTTCTCCTCCAACTCCTCCTTGGCGAGTTCTACTTCGCGATTTTTGATCCCGAGCAGTTCGGCCTTTTCGCCTAGTTGCTCATTGGTTCGCTGCAGCTCGTCTTGTTGCGAACGCAGCCGTTCCTCGGACAATCGCAGTGTCGTGGCCTGTCTCTCCAGGCGTTCGTTGGTCTGACGCAGCTCTTCTTGTTGGCTCTGCAACTCTTGAGTCAGCGACTGCGATTGCTTGAGGAGCGCCTCGGTCGTCATTCCGGCGGCGATGGTATTGACGACGATGCCAATGCTCTCGGTCAGTTGATCCAAGAACACTTGGTGGATGTCTGCGAGGCGATGGAACGAGGCGATCTCGATCACCGCGTTGACCTCTCCCTCGAACAACACAGGAAGGACGATGATGTTGAAAGGCGGCGCTTGCCCGAGGCCCGAGTTGATTTGAATGTACCCAGGAGGAACATCCGTAATGACAATCTTCCTCTTCTCGAAAGCGCACTGACCGACCAGTCCCTCGCCAAGCTGAAAACGCGTGGGGATTTCGCTCCGCTCCCTGTATGCGTAGCTCGCGAGCAGCTTGAGAGACACGGAACCCGCTTCGTCTCGCTCTGCAAGGTAGAGCACCCCGTGATGCGCCGACACGAGCGGCGCCAGCTCACTCAAGATCTGCTGCGCGACCGTGACGAGATCGCGTTGACCTTGAAGCATGCGCGTGAACTTTGCGAGGTTGGTCTTCAGCCAGTCCTGCTCTGTGGTCTTCTGCGTCGTGTCCTTGAGGTTGCGGATCATCTCGTTGATGTTCTCTTTGAGCGCCGCTACCTCTCCAGACGCCTCGACCATGATCGAACGGGTAAGGTCTCCTTTGGTGACCGCTGTGGCCACGTCTGCGATGGCGCGCACTTGCGTTGTGAGATTGCCTGCCAGCTGATTCACGTTGTCGGTCAGATCCCGCCATGTTCCTGCGGCGCCCGGCACTTTTGCTTGTCCGCCGAGCTTACCTTCCACACCAACCAAACGCGCGACCGTCGTCACCTGGTCTGCGAAGATCGCGAGAGTGTCCGTCATGCCATTGATGGTCTCTGCCAGTTCTGCGATCTCGCCGCGCGCTTCGAGCGCGAGCTTGCGATTGAGATCGCCATTGGCGACCGCCGTCACGACTTGGGCGATGCCACGCACTTGATTGGTCAAGTTGGTGGCCATCGAGTTGACGTTGTCGGTCAGATCCTTCCAAGTGCCTGCCACACCGCGCACTTGTGCTTGCCCGCCAAGCTTTCCCTCGGTACCCACTTCTCTTGCGACGCGAGTCACTTCAGACGCAAACGCGTTGAGCTGATCGACCATCGTATTGATGGTCTGTTTGAGTTCGAGGATCTCACCCTTCACGTCTACGGTGATCTTCTTGGACAAGTCTCCCGTGGCGACGGCGGTGGTCACGTCGGCAATGTTGCGCACCTGCGCCGTGAGATTGCCGGCCATCGAGTTCACGCTGTCGGTGAGATCCTTCCAAGTGCCCGCCACACCCTTGACCTGCGCCTGTCCGCCTAGTTTTCCCTCGGTTCCGACTTCGCGCGCGACGCGAGTCACCTCCGAAGCGAACGCGTTGAGTTGGTCCACCATGGTGTTGATGGTGTTCTTGAGTTGAAGAATCTCACCCTTGACGTCGACCGTGATCTTGCGTGAGAGGTCTCCTGTTGCGACGGCGGTCGTCACGTCTGCGATGTTACGAACCTGGGCGGTGAGGTTACCTGCCATCGAATTCACGCTGTCGGTCAGATCCTTCCAAGTACCTGCCACCCCCTTGACTTGCGCCTGTCCACCAAGCTTGCCTTCCGTGCCCACTTCGCGCGCTACACGCGTTACTTCAGACGCGAACGCGTTGAGCTGATCGACCATCGTATTGATGGTATTTTTGAGTTGAAGAATCTCACCCTTGACGTCCACGGTTATCTTTTTGGATAGATCTCCGTTGGCCACGGCCGTCGTGACCTCCGCGATGTTACGGACCTGCGCCGTGAGGTTCGACGCCATCGAGTTCACGTTGTCGGTCAGGTCCTTCCACGTGCCGGCGACTCCGGGGACCTGCGCTTGTCCCCCTAGTTTTCCCTCGGTTCCGACCTCGCGTGCGACGCGGGTCACCTCGGAGGCGAACCCATTGAGCTGGTCTACCATCGTGTTGATGGTCGTCTTGAGCTGAAGGATCTCTCCCTTGACGTCTACGGTGATCTTCTTGGAAAGGTCGCCCTCGGCGACTGCCGTCGTCACCTCTGCGATGTTGCGGACTTGAGCGGTAAGATTGCCTGCCATGAGATTGACGCTCTCGGTAAGGTCTTTCCAGGTGCCCGCAACACCTTTGACTCGCGCCTGACCTCCGAGGTTTCCCTCGGTTCCCACTTCTCTTGCTACGCGTGTCACCTCTGAAGCGAACGAGCCGAGCTGTTCGACCATCCCATTGACCAGCGTGGCAGTGCGCAAAAACTCTCCCTGAACTGGGCGTCCCTCGATCTCCAATGCCATCGTCTGGGACAGGTCTCCCGACGCGACGGCTCCGATGACGCGACCGACCTCTGTCGTGGGTTGAACCAAGTCGACAATCAAGCCATTGACGGACTCTTCGCACGTGCGCCACCCGCCGCGCGCGTCGCCCAGAGACATTCGCTTTGCGAGCTTACCTTCCTTGCCGACGGTCTGATTGATGAGGAACAACTCGTCAGCCAGGCGCGCGTTCATTTCGATGACGTCATTGATCGCCTTGGCGATCTCCGCGGCGACGCCGCTATGATCCAGAGGCAAGCGCGCGCTGAAATCGCCCTGTTTTAGAGCACGAAGGACGCGGAGCAACTCTCCTGCGCGAAGCACATCGACGACGGGTGTGTCGGCCAGGTTGTTCGCTATCATCTTCTTATCCTCGGGGTTGGAGTGCGCCAACTAGCCTCCAGGACCGGGAAGGTACCTGGGCGCAAAAAGTAACTTTAGGCGCGACGTCGGCGCTTCTTCGCGGGCTCCGGCGCGGCCACTGCCTTGAGCACCGTGCCGGACGCGTGCGAAGTACGGAGTGCGATTCGGAAGGTCGCTCCTTGGCCGACTTCGCTCGCCACAGAGATCTCACCTCCGAGCGAACCCACCACACCCTGGGCAATCGACAAACCCAAGCCAGCCCCCTCACCGACCGGTCTCGTCGAGAAGAACGGGTCGAAGATGCGCGCGCGCAGATGCTCAGGAATGCCCTCACCGTCATCTGTGATGTCTACGAAGACGCGGCCGACGGAGTCCACTCCAGTAGCAACGGTGATGAGATGCGCGCTCGGAGCCCCTTCGGGAATCGCGCGAATCGCGTTGCTCAGAAGGCTGAGAAACGCCTGCCCCAAGCGTCCTTCGTTGGCAATGACGAGTGGCGTCGGCGTGTACCGGCGTACCAAGCGCGCGCGCTGGACGAGTTCGCCATTGAGCAAGGTCAGAGCTGCGTCGAGCACATTTTGCACGTCGACCGAGGTGTGTGCGAGTTCTTCGAATCGAGAGAAAGTTCGGATGCCGCTCGTGATGCTGCGAATCCTCTCCACCCCTTCCAGCGCGCCCTGCACGAGGGTCTCGAGTTTCTCTACCGTTGCGCGATTGCCCCCAATCGCGAGCGAGGGCAACAAGCGGGTGACTTGCGTCAGGTGCAAGAGCACATAGGTGAGTGGATTGTTGATCTCGTGCGCCACCCCTGCGGCGAGAGTGCCCAGAGCCACCATTCGTTCGTCCTGCGCGATCTTCGCCGGCGCTTGGAGGCGTTCGCGCACGGTCAACACGTCTTCGACGGCTCGGATCAACGTATGCGCGTCGACGGGCTTCCTTATGTATAAGTCTGCATCAACCGCGGCCGCAGTAGAACTCGTGCTGGCGGACATGGCGACGATGGGAATGGACGCGAGCGCCGGATCGCGACGCTGCTCGACCCGAAACTGCCAGCCGTCCATCACGGGCATCATGAGATCCAAAATGACGACATCGGGTAATTCGCGCCGCATTTGACGAAGCGCTTCGACGCCGTCGCCGACCGCAAATACTTCGTGCCCTTGTTGTTCGAGGGCTTCTGTCAGCGCATCGCGCAGCTCTCGATCGTCTTCCACGAGCAAGATGCGGCGTACTTTGTCTTCCCCGGGCATTGGTTCACTCATCGTGGCCCTCCTCTTTCCGGTTTCGTCGCGATCAATGCTCGTACCCATCGTCTGGTTTCGCCTCGACTCTCGTTTGGTTGGACTTCGTCAGTTTTTCCCAGAGGTTCTTGCGCGAGATGCCGAGCAGCTGCGCAGCCCGTGTCTTGTTCCCACCTGCTGCACGGAGCACGCCCAACACGAATTCGCGTTCGAACTCTCTCAGGGCAGTCGACAGCGAACGATGTGCGCCTGAGCTTGGCGGAGTGGACCACTCAGCGGGCGGCGCGATATCGCAAGGCAGATGTTCGATGTCGATCTCAGCCCCCCGAGCGAGCACAAGAGCGTGTTGAATGGCGTGCTCCAACTCGCGCACGTTGCCGGGAAACGCGTGTTGACTCAACGCAGCCCACGCAGGTGGCGACAACCCTCCAGGCTCGGAATCGCCCGGCGCATACTTGATCAGAAAGTGATTCACGAGGAGCGGCAGGTCTCCAATGCGCTCCCGGAGAGGGGGAAGAACAATGTCCAACACCTTGACGCGGAAGTAGAGATCTTCCCGGAAGGTCCGCTCCGCGACGAGCGTGCGGAGTTCGCAATTGGTCGCAGAGATCAGTCGAACATTGACCTCATGAGTCGTGTTGGTCCCGATGGGTTGGAAGGTGCCGTCCTCCAACACTCTAAGCAGTTTGGCTTGTGCCGATAGGGAGAGGCCGTTCACTTCATCCAAGAACAGTGTGCCGCCGTCTGCTGCACGAAATCGGCCCTCGCGACGTTGCAGAGCACCGGTAAAGGCGCCTCGTTCGTATCCAAACAACTCGGCTTCTAGCAGCGTCTCAGGAAACGCTGCGCAGTTGATCGCCACGAACGGCTTGTGGTGACGCGCACTCTTGGCATGAATCGTCCGCGCGAGAATGTCTTTGCCGGTGCCGCTCTCACCGGTGAGCAAAACTGGTGCGTCGCTGTCGGCCACTGCGTCCGCGCGATCGAGTGCGGCTCGCATGGACGCAGACTGACCAATCACTGAGTTGCGTGGCGATCGGGCGTCGACGTTCGCTCTCCTCGCCGCGTCCCGACGCTCTACGGACGAGACTGCATTGACAGCATCCGTGGGCGTGAACGGCCGAGGAAGGTAGACCAGTGTCTGCGGCACGTGGACGCGACTCACCGATTCGCGGGCGGGTTCGATTCCCGCCACCACGATGTCGAACTCGTTGTTGTCGAATAGTCCCATGGCAGCGGATGGGTCCACTGACACGACGTCGTGACCCATCGCAGAGAGCGCCGCGCTGGCGCTTT
>JAYVXK010000798.1:0-4646 GCA_043785265.1 Myxococcales bacterium
CGGCAGCAAGCTCATCTACTTCGTCGAAGGACAACCTCACCGCGTTGCAGTCCCCGCCGACCTCGAACCCGCGCTCGCGCGTTCGCGATGGTTGGCGCGTGGCGCTGGCGGAGGCTTCGCAGTGGTTGGCGCCAAAGACCTCGTGCTCGTTCGCGGCGGCCGACTCTGGGCAGCAGACTTGCCCAACCGCGCGACCGCGGTCGGTGACGTGCAGGCAGTCTTCAGCGATGGACGCGTGCTGGGCATCGTCACCGCGGGCACCGAAGAGACCGACGAGGCCCCCGAGTTCTGGCAAACGAGCGACGGCAAAACATGGAGCTCGCCAAGCGAACTGGCGATCCGCGGCGACATTCGCTCCATCGCTTCAGGCCCTTTTGGGTTCTTCGCCGTGGGCGCGTCGTCCAACGGAAAGTCGGCGCGTGCAGTGCACCTCGCGTTCAACGGTCAAGTCACCATCCCCAAGGTAAAGGATCTGCCGCCGCTCGACCTCGTCGTGTGCGGTGCAGGCCGCGAAGCGTGGGCCGCCGGTGTTGGAGTCCTCGTGCGATTGGAGCGCGACGCGGCGATCGGCGAGCCATGCGCGATGACGGGCGCGCCCACTGCGCTCGCACTCGATCTCGTCGGGCAGCCCTGGCTCGTGACCGACCGCGCAGTGTATCGACGTCACGTCGATGGCGCGGAGCCCTCGTGGAAGCGCTACTACGTGCGCGAATCGCCCGAAGGAACCACGAGCCCGGCGCTCGTCGGCATCGGCTTCACCCCTGCCGGGGCTCATGTCTACGACGCGGCCGCTGGCGTCGTGGACATCGAACCGCACGACGTCTCGACCTGGCGACAACCAGAGCGATAGCCGGGAATCACGAACCTGATTTAGAGTGCGTTGCATGACACGCGAAGAGTTCAAACGACCAGCGAGCTGGAAGTAAATGCCGCTCACCGCCGACGAGCTCGCCGCTGCGACTGCTCACACGCTCCAGTGTTACGACGACGACGCAGACTCGTTCAAAGCGGGAACATGGTCGCACGATGTTTCGCAAAACTATGCCGCGCTGCTCACTGCGATCGAGGGCACTCCGCCGTTTGCTCTCCTCGATTTCGGGTGCGGTCCCGGTCGCGATCTCGTTCACTTTGCGTCGCTTGGGCACAACGTCGTCGGTCTCGACGGATCTGAGCGTTTTGTAGAGATGGCTCGTGCGGCATCGGGTTGCGAAGTCATGCATCAAAACTTCTTGAATCTGTCGCTGCCCGCCGAGCGCTTCGACGGCGTGTTCGCGAACGCATCGCTGTTGCACGTGCCCGCGCAAGAACTCCCGCGAGTCCTTGGGGAGATCAATCGCTCGCTCTTACCGCGTGGCGTTTTGTTTTGCTCGAATCCACGCGGCCCGGATTCAGAAGGTTTCCATGGGGAGCGTTACAGCACCTTCCACTCGCTCGAAGCGTGGCGCGTCTATGTCTCTGCAGCGGGATTCAGCGAGATCGCCCACTACTACCGGCCAGAGGGCAAACCGCGGAGCGAGCAACCGTGGCTCGCGACCGTGTGGCGAAAAACGAGTGGCGCTCGTTGATCCTCTCGAGTCATCGGTTGCTCGTTCGCTACGCGTTCGGACGCTTGCGACGTCGCGCCACGAGCACGGCACCGAGGGCGCCGAGAGCGATGCCCGTCCATGTGTTGGAGTTGCCGCTCGCCTCCGAACAGCCGCTCGACTCGCTGGTCGCGATCTGATGATACGGGCTGACCAGCGCTTGTGGCTGCGTTGCCGCGAGGTGCAGATCCGCCGCAAGCGCGGAGACCGGCAGGTGCATGCGCATGCGTGTGACCCATACGTCGCTGAGCTTCATGCCGCTCGTCGCGACTGCGAAGTCGTCGAAGCGGCAGGGATCGGAGGCGGGTGTCGTGCTCGCGTCAGTCACTTGTGCGTCGGCCGCGCCACCATCCACGTCAGCGTCCGAAGTCGCCGCGTCTGGTGTGCTCGTGTCGGGCCCGTTGATCGAGGCGTCCCCGAACGAATCACAGTTCGTCTTGGTCGCTAGGGTGGTGTCGACCGCGTTCTTGTACGCAGCTGCAAGCGAGTCGAAGTACGCGAAGCTGAGAAAACCGCCGTTCGGCGGACGGCTGAAGTCATTTTTGCTGGCGTGCCCAGCGAACTCCGTCAACACGCCCTTGCTGTCACCTGAGGTCATCAGTGCGTCCGCGAGCGTAGAGTAGTTCGATGATGCGGTGCTGTTGTTCCACACGAGTTGCGAGTCCTCGATCGTCACGTCGTGAAAATCGCTCGTGTGATAGCGACCCTCACCGATGACGTAGAGCAGCACGCCGACCTTTTGCCCGACGCCCGCAGCGACCATGCGCAGCGGCAACGTGGTGTCGGCGCCTTGGGTGACGACGCGGACGGGCTCCATGGCAGCGATGCCCTTTCCAGGCAACAACCGCAACGCGATGAAGTCGAACTGTTCCTTCACATAAGCATCGATCGTAGGTTGGATCTCCGGCTGGATGACATACGAGTGAGACTTGAGCCAAGCCTCGAGCGCCTTGCTGTCGGTCGCGTGCAGCGTGACGACTTCGTATGGGCCCACGACCTGTTGACTCACGATGTTCACACCATGGTCCCCTGGCGGCGCCGACGCGAAGTCGCCCGTGCTGCTGCTGCCGCAACTAAACGCGGAGGGCTTGGATGGTGGAGGTTGAGGACCCGTGATCACCGGCTGGGTGTACGCGTCGAGCGCGGCCATGAACTCCTCGTGCGACGCCTCGAGCTTGGCGCCCACGTGCACGGGGAGCACCCACGCGAAGTCCTTAGGGTTGCCGCTGTACTTGATCTGATCCCAAAGCACGGTCTGCGTCTTCGAGATCGAGAACACCATGCGATGTTCGTTCACGACCGTGACCTCCGTTGGCGGGTGGAAGCACCCTCCGCATGCACGCGCGGACCTCGCGTCCGTCATGACGCTCACCGCTGCGGCACCCGCCACGGCCAGTCCCAAGAAAGCTATTCGCATGGTCGTTTCTCCCAAGTGGCGAACGCCGCACAGGGTTCGCCAACACCACTGTGCCCCAACTTGCAGATTTGGCCTCGAGTAATCGCGGCTTCTCACAAAGGGCGAATGCGCGGCAAACAACGCCTGAAGCCGCAAGAATTGGCCGGTTTGGGCCGTCTGTGAAATTGCGTGAAGGTGGCCACTAGACTCGACACCTGAGGTCGATAACCGGCATCCTACCCATCGCAAATGCGCTACCTCATCACGATTGTCGTTCTCATCCTCCTCGTCGGAGGACTTGGGATCACCAAGGGCAAGCAAATCGGCATGCTCATCGCTTTCGGAAAAGCCGCTGAGAAGGCGGGTCCGCCGCCAGAGACCGTGAGCACCGGCCAGGCGACGAGCGACAGCTGGGAAGAGGTCATCGCCTCGGTCGGCACGGTCACGTCGGTCAAGGGTGTGACCGTGAGCAACGACGCTCCGGGTGTCGTCACTCAAATCCATTTCGACTCGGGGGCGAACGTGCAGGCTGGGCAAGTGCTCCTCGTGCTCGACAGCAGTGTCGAGCGCGCTCAGTTCGCGTCTGCGCAGGCCCGGCGTGAACTGGCCGTCATCAACGAAGGCCGCACGCGCAATCTCGTAGGGACCGATTCTCTTCCCAAGTCGCAACTCGACAACGACCAAGCGTTGCTCAAAACATCCGGCGCCGATCTCGACGCATTGCAGGCGCAGATCTCTCGCAAGGTCGTCCGCGCGCCATTCAGCGGGCGCCTCGGCATTCGCAACGTCAACCTCGGTCAGTACCTCAACCCAGGCACGGCCATCACGGTGCTCGAAGCGTTGGACTCGGTCTATGTGGATTTCACCCTTCCACAACAACGATTGGCCGATGTCAGTGTGGGCACGAAGGTGCGCGTCACAGTCGAGGGAGCCAAGACGCCCATCATTTCTGGACTGGTCGCCGCGATCGATCCGTCCCTCGACCAAGTCACGCGGTCGATCAAACTGAGGGCGGCAGTGCCCAACCAACTGGACGAACTACGGCCTGGGATGTTTGGGATGGTCGAGGTCGTCTTGCCGAAAAAGAAAGATGTCGTCAGCGTCCCCGCCACGGCGCTCGTGCACGCATCCTATGGCGACTCGGTGTTCATCGTCGAGCCGGTCGGGGGAGGTGCTCAAGGCTCCATCGCGAGGCAGCAGTTCGTGAAGGTGGGCGAACATCGCGGCGACTTCGTCTCGGTAGACGGCGGCGTCATCGCCGGACAAGAGATCGTGATCGCAGGCGCATTCAAGCTTCGCAATGGCTCCGCGGTGGTCGTCAACAACAGCGTGAAGGTGACGCCATCGCTCGACCCACACCCTGGCAATCGCTAAAACCATGAAGTTCACAGATGTCTTCGTGCGCCGGCCGGTCCTTGCGATCGTCATCAACCTCATCATCATCATCGCGGGCCTTCAGGCGATTCGCACGCTCAACGTGCGGCAATACCCCAAGCTCGAGAGCGCGACGATCACGGTGCGGACTGCGTACATCGGCGCGAACTCTGATCTCGTCCGCGGCTTCATCACCACTCCACTCGAGCGCTCGATCGCCGCTGCAGACGGCATCGATTACATCGAGTCGCAGAGTGTCCAGGGACTGTCGACGATCAACGTCAGACTCAAGC
>JAYVXK010000799.1:0-4645 GCA_043785265.1 Myxococcales bacterium
TCGAGTGCTGCGACCACAATTGCGGGTCCCGTGAACTTGCCGTGAGCGAGTCGATTTGCAGCGCCAAGACGATCCAAAAGCAACGCCGACGCACGCGACAGCGGCTCCGGAACGGGCTCACTGCCAGGCCACTTCGAGGTGCGCAGAGTCGCATCCAGCGACTCGAGAAGCGCTTCGAGCGCTCCGCGCAAAACCACCACGCGTCGATCTTTCATCGGTCGACCCTAACAGCTTTCCAGAGAGTGCGGGGCTTCGTGTGCTACGTTTCAGTGGATCGCACCGGTACACTGGTCTACCAGTTTCGGTCCGTACTCTCACTTCGTTCGAGCGTGCGGCACCGCCGCGGCGTGGGAGCGACCGATGAGCGACAAACCCGAGAAAAACAAAGACGCGATGCGCATCACTGGGCAGTCACGCTCGCGCCGCGGAATGGTCTACGACCTCAAGGCAAACGGCCAGCGTCTCACGCTGAGCGTCTTCCCTCGCGAGAGTCAAGACGAGCCCGCCGAATGGCGCGTCGAAGCGCGCGCAAGCTCGAGCGCAGAAGAAGCAGTCGTCACTCACTGGGCCGCCACGCGACAAGAAGCGCTTCAAGAGGTCGCACGAATGTGGTCGAGCAAGGCTGAATCAGCTGGCCTAGCAACTTTCGATTGGGAAGCCGTGGCTCAAGCACTGACCGCCGTTCGCGCGATCTAACTCAAGCAACGGGAACGGGGACCGGGACGGGGACGGGGACGGCGACGGGCCAGCTACGCTATCGTCCCCCTCGGTGCGAACCGACACTTTTCCCCCGGAGCCACGCGGACTCAAAGGGCGACGCACGGAGCTCGCCACTCTCGCGCGGACCTTACGTCTGACCAAACCCACGCGTGCAGCGCTCGTGGGATCGGGTGGCAGTGGCAAGTCGATGCTCGCGTGCGCGCTTGGGCATGCGCTGGCCAAAGACTACGGTGGACGCATTCATTGGTTTCGTGTTGGCGCGTGGGACTACCGCACCTTGATGGAGATGCTCGCGCTCTCGTTTGGTACGTCGCGCGAACGTCGGGCTTCGTTGTCTCAGTTGCGCGCGTTGTTGTCTCGCGAGGAGAGACTCATCGTCCTCGACAATCACGAAGACGACCACGCCGTCGCTCGTCTGCTCGATGCCCTCTCGGGCACGAAGGCCACTTTCGTCATCACTGCTCGACGCTGCTTGCTGGCTGGCGTGCTGATCTTCCCAGTGACGGCGCCTCTCACGACCAGCGGAAAATCAGCCTTTCCGCGCGTCGCTCGTCTCACGCGCATGCTTCGGCACAATCCTCTCGCGCTCGACATCGCAGACGCGATCGTGGCTTCTCGGAAGGTCACGGTCGATGCACTCGGTACATTCTTGGTCGACTCGGGTGTGTCTCGTGTGCGTGTGATCGAGCACGAGGACGATCTGCCCGAGGTGGCGCTGCTCGTCGCGTGGGCGTGGCCCCGTCTCGGTTCGAGCACCAAGCGAATGCTCGCGGTCCTCGCGCACACCGGGGGAGATCACTTGGACCTGAGATCGCTAGTCCAGCTGTCCGGCGTTCGCGGCGATGGGGCGCGCGAGATTGCCCCGCTGGTGAAGTGGCACTTGGTGCAGGAGCCTCTCGCGGGCCGCTACGCGCTTCACGCGGTGGTTCGACACGCTGTCTTCAAACGCACCAAGGGCGATGCGGCTCGTGAGTTCGACCATTATGTCTCGTTGCTCGAACGCGACCCGACGAGGTTAGGGAGCGAACAGACCCATCTGTTTGCGGCGATGGACCACGCTCATCGCACCGGGGACCTTCAAGCAATGCTGCGTGTCGAGCGACTCCTGCACGCGCTTGAACCCTAAGGCTAAGGAAGCCGCTACGCGACAACCGATCGCATGGCACGACGTCGCGCGCGACCGGATCGATTGAGCGTCCACACCCCAGCATCATGAACGCAAACGTGTAAAACACTGCAAATGTAGGCTGATTGCGCGCGGCATATGCGTTGCAAATGTCGCCGCTCATGCTCTCACGCACGATCGCGAGTTCGCTCTTCGTTGTTGCCTCTGCGTTCGTTGCTCGCTCAGCGCGCGCAGACGGTCTCAAGATCGAGACGGTGGAGCACGGCGCGTGGGGCAGGTCAGTCGCGGCCATGCAAACTGATATTCATTCCGAGGGGAGCGCCGTGCACGTCCTCGTACGAGACGGCAGCGGTCGCGAGTTGCTCTGTTCCGAATACACACTCGCTCTCGATCCGGACGGCGCGCACGCCTTCCACAACGAAGGCTGCGACCCGACTACGAATCAAACGACTCTCGGCCTGGTTCGTCGTGGGGCACTCTTCGATCACGACGAAGGCATCTCGCGGCCACGCACGATCGACATCGCAGCGACGCGCGTCGAGACCGCTCAAGCCGGTGGCGGGGCGCGAGTCGAGGCGCAGAGCAATGTCTCTTGCACCGCTGATGTGCAGCCTTTTCTGCCTGATTTGGAGAATGGTTCGCGCGCAGCACTCTCGCCTGATCGCTACAAACTCGAGGTGCACGACGACGACGTGCATGTGACTCGAGACGGCAGCCATTGGAAACTCTCACGCGCGATGGGCGGGCCGCGGTCTGCTGCGTATGACGTCGTCGATCTCAAGACAGGTGATGTGGTCCTACGCGACCGGGTCACCCTCGGATGCGGCGCGAGCACCTCGCGAGACGACTCGTCTGGGACCGATGCGACCACTGTCACAATCGTGCGAACCGATGACATGACGACCACGACAGACGACTCGCAGCACGCGAGCAAGTCATGGGAAGGTCACGCGTGGTCCATGAATGTCGCGGCAGGTGTCGCGCTGCTGCGACCCAAGGGGTTGCAACTTCAGAATTCAAACGGCATCGTCGACCCCGTCGAGCTCGGTGTGCACAACACCGCAGCGACTGCGATCGCGATGAACTTCGTCTACGAGCGACCGTGGTTGTACGCGTCGGTCGGGCCAAATATGGCCTTCGCGAGTCAAAACGGTCGGACGCTGCTCTCTTTCGGTGGTGGCGCGACGGTGGGTCTCTCCCTGCACTTCGGACCCTTCAGTGCGTACGTCGGCCCCAACCTTGCAATCACTAGCTACCAACTGACGGGCGAAAATAGCGCCCACTTGGAGTGGGGTACGAAGGCCGATGTTGGTCTCGGCGCCGCATCTGGTTTGCGCGTTCACATCAAGGCCGACGGGGCGAGCACGGCGATCCTCGGCATCGACGTCATCGCTCCTGTCGCCGGTAATCAACCCTTGTTCATCATGGCGTCCCTCGGTTGGGGCGCAGGTCACTAATCCACGCGCCTGCGCTGCACGCGCGCTTGTTTCGATATTCGGAGGTTCATCATGAAAGTTCATTCATCTATTTATGCCGGCTTTGGCGCTATATTTCTCGCCGGTCTCAGCGCGTGCACGGGCACGCCCAATGGCGTTGGTTACGACGGCGGCACCATCACTCCGCAACAAGCGCGCGACTCGTGCAAAGGTTTAGGCTTTAGACAACCGAGCCCAAGTGCTGTCGTGTGTCCTGGCGCGCAAGGTTGTATCTGCGCGACCAACTCCGAAGTGTGCTGTCTCCAAGCGGTCGATTCATCGAAGGGCGCGTGCACGTCGCTCGGCGCGTGTCGCAATCTCGCGATTCAGTGCGACGGTCCAGAGGACTGCAACCCTGCCACCATCAGAGACCAAAGCGGAGACGGCGGGGTCGAAACGGGCGTCGACAGCAGTGTCCCGGGAGTGGACGCGAGCGTGCCGAAACCCGCAGTTTGTTGCCTCGACGAAGCGCAAGGCTCGAGTGGCGGCGGATCGTCGTGTCGCGCGTCCACCGCATGCACGGGTAAGATTCTTTGTCGCACGGACGACGACTGCACGGGCCTACCAGCCTTCCCGCATTGTCGCCCTGCAGACTATGGCACTCCCGGAGTGGAGGACCGTGGGCTCGACGGGCTCATTGGTTTCTGTCAACGATGAGCACGCCAGTCCGAACCTTCCCATGGACAGGGGCGGCGATCGCAAGCCTAACCCTAAGTATCATCGCCGCGGGGTGCAGTGCCTACGACGAGACCGCTCCAGGGGGAGCCTGCAGCAATTCTTCGTTCGTGAGCGGGGGCTCGCGTGCTGTGACCTGCCCTGGAGTGGCGGGGTGCACCTGCGGGGCGCCGACTGCGTGCTGCCTCTCGTCGATCGACAGTCGCGCGGGGAGTTGCCTCGATCCGCGTGAGTGCGCGGGACTGCTCCTGACTTGCGACGGCCCAGAGGACTGCAACGGAGGCGTCTGCTGTCTAACAGGCAGCGGCTCCTCCTGCACCCCAACCAACGCGTGCACCGGCAACTGGCTCTGTAGAGGAGACGGTCAATGCGCAGGAGCACCAGGTGGCGGCAGTTGCTTGCCAGCAGACTTCGGTCAAAAGGGCGTCAAAACAGGGCTCGATGGACTCATCGGTCTCTGCCAACACTAGTAGTACGATGCGTTGATTGTCTCTCGCTTCGCTCGTCGTCATTGCGCGACCCAAGGGTACGTTGGTGCTGCTCCTCGTTCCACTCTTGGGGTGGGGCATGGCTCACTGGGATCGCGCGCTCCCTCCAACGCATGTCATGGGTCTCGTCTGGGTGCTGCTCGCGTGGACGGCGTTGAGCT
>JAYVXK010000800.1:0-4643 GCA_043785265.1 Myxococcales bacterium
GTGGGGACCGATGACTGTGACTTGGTGACCACACCGACGCAATTCTTGATACAGGTACCGTGTTTGGAACGCGGCACCATTGGCATAGGGGATCCGAGTGAAGTCACTCAGGATTGCAATGCGAAGAGGCCGGCCAAAGCGCTCAGCCATCGCCGCAAACGGCGAAACGGTGGGTTGAGCGGGCACTGCCGCAGGGGTTGGAAAACGAACAACCGAACCGAATTTTGAAGTTAGATTCATCATTTAGGCGGGTTCTCTAAGGAACTACAAGAGCCGAGATGGTTAGGAGAAATTGCGAGGATGCGTGTGCTGGATGTGACGGAGTTCTTCTCGGAAAGAGGGGGTGGGGTACGCAGCCACCTGACCCTCAAAGGACACGTTCTATGCCAACTCGGACACGAGCACATCATTGTGGCACCCGGTACCTCAGGCACTTCGATGTTGGACGACTCGAGACTGATTCGCGTGGGCGGGCCAACGATGCCCTACGACCCGAGCTACCACCTACTTTGGCGACCCGACACGGTTCGTCGCATCGTCTCTCGCGAGCGTCCCGACGTTCTCGAGATCCATTCGCCTTATGTCGCAGCGCTGGGCGCGCTCATGACTCCGCGATCAGCGTTTCGTGTGCGGACGTTTTGCTGGCACTCCGACTTCATCGACACCTACCAGCACGTGCTTCTCGAACGCGAGTTCATGGGGTTGCGTCTTCCCTCGCCAGCGCGTCGCGCCATCACGGATCCACTCTGGCATTGGGTCCGTCGCATCGGTCGCGCCTGCGACGCCACCATCGCAGCCGCCAAATGGCAGGTCGACAAGTTGCGCAGTCACGGTGTTTCCAACGTCGTGCATTTGCCGTTTGGCGTCGACAAGCAGGTGTTCTTCCCTCGTCCGCGCAGCGAGCTTATTCGTGCGTCGTTCGGTGTCGCGGAGAACGAAAAGATGTTGGTGGGCGTGGGCCGCTTCGCGATCGAAAAACGGTGGGACATCGTGATCAAGGCATTTTTTAGCCTCCGCGAGCATGTACCTGCCAAACTCGTTCTCTTCGGCGATGGTCCAGAACGCGCACGCCTCGAGGCGATGACAGCCGGCTCGAAGGACGTCGTCTTCGCCGGCTTCACGAAAGATCGCGACGCGCTCGCGACTGCTCTCTGTAGCGCCGATGCGTTGATGCACGCCTGCCCTTACGAGACCTTCGGCATTTCGATCGCCGAAGCTGTGTCGTGCGGACTGCCTGTCGTCGTCCCCGATTTGGGGGGCGCCGCGGAGCAGGCACACCCGAGTTTCGCCGAGACCTACGTGAGCGGCGATGCTCGTGCTTGTGCTGCGGCGACGCTTCGTTTGCTCGCGCGTGATCCCGCTGCTCTACGCGAAAGCGCACGCGAAGCGAGCACACGAATTGGCACGATCGAAGATCACTTCGCGAAGCTGCTCGAGCTCTACAGCGATTTGATGGCTCGAAACCGGCCTGTTTAGCGAGTCTGTGGTACGAGACAGCCGTGGCCGTTCACGTGTCGATTCACGATGTGTCTCCTGCATGGAGCGAGGAGGTCGAGCTTGCGCTTGCCTACTGCGCGAACGTCGGCGTGAAACCTGCGCTGCTCGTCGTGCCAGATTTTCATGCGCGTTCGCCGCTCGACCAACACCCAAAGTACGCCGAGCGTTTGCGCGCGTTGCAAACGATGGGTCACGAGATTTTTTTGCACGGCTACTTTCACAAAGCAGGATTGAGCACGGCCGCCCCAGGCGAAGACGGCAAACCAAGCGGCTTGCGACGACTGTTTGCGCAGCGCGTGGCGAGCGGCAGCGAGGCCGAAATGAGCGACGTGTCGCGCGCCGAAGCCGAAAAGCGACTCGACGACGGCGAACGCGTGCTGCGAGATGCCGGCTTGTCCATCGATGGATACGTGGCTCCCGCGTGGTCGATGCCGCCGTGGCTTTTGCCGATGCTGCGCCAGCGCGGCTACGCGTTCTCAGAAGATCACACGCACGTGTACGGACGATCATCGGAGGATCAACGCGCGAGCTTGGTGCTCAACTATGCGAGTCGCACGCTTGGTCGGCTGCTCTCGAGTGTCGCGTTCTGCCGACTGGCGACCCCCGCGCGACGGCTATTTCCAGCCCGAATCGCCATCCATCCGGCAGACATGAAGCACAAGATCTTGCGCCACGAGGTGAAGCGTTTGCTCGCTTGGGGTCACGGTGACTTCGTCGCAAAAGGCACAGATCTACTGGCGTGACTTTGCGTCTTCGCGCGCCGGAGCTTGCGTTGCCCGACGAGAATCTGCGCAGTCAAGCGAGCGAGCGCTTCTTCTTCCACACGTGCAAGACCGCTGGCAAGAACACGAGCGCGGCGGTGAGACAGGCGACTTCGCCAGTCATCGCTAGCTGACCAAACGACTGCAACGCCTGCTGATCGGAGAACAAGAGCGACCCATACCCAACGGTGGTCGTGTAACTGCACAGCGCAACGGCACCGCCGGACAGTCGCACGGCAGAAGACACGTCGTTGTCGAGCAGACGTGAACGGTCGAAAATGTTGAACGGATACTCGCACCCGATGCCAAAAGTGATCGGCAGCGCGATGAAGTTGAAGAAGTTCAATTTCACGTCGAGCACCGCCGCCCCTCCGATCGTCACGAGGACACCCAGCAGCAATGCGCCAAGCACACTCACCGCTCCTCGCGCAGACATCGTCGCGACGACGACGACCACAATGACCGCGCCAAAGCTGACAGCCGTCGCAAGCGGTCCATCGCGCTCCATCGATCGGATCACTTCCGCGAACACGGTCGACCGACTAGCGGTCTGCACCACTGTGCCGTCAGGCAGAGTCACATTGTCGGTCGTCTTCGCGATCCGCAGTAAATTACGGCCATTGGACAGAGTCAGGTCGTTTTTGTAACGCACATAAAAGACCGTCCCCACGCGGCCGTCGTTTTCTTCGAACCGCCTGCGCAGGAGCGATGGCAAGTCTTTGGCCTCGATCACTTTCAGATCCGCGGGTGGTTTCATTTCGAGCACGCGCTTGCGTTCTTCGTCCGAGAGCCGCTCGAGTACGTGGTCACTCAGACGCGCGCGAATGCTGTCGAGCTTTTCGAGTTTCTTGTGCTGCTCGTCGACCGTGCCCGGAAGCAGATCGGCGACCGTGGCGATCTCCGCCACGACTTGGCCCTGCGGGTCGTGACTGTCGTTTTCGAAGATCTGCTTTTTGATCAGCGGCACTTGTTCTGGTGTGTCCGCGAGCATGAGAGCGCCTGCGATGTTCATCTTCCCGCCGAAGACTTCGTCGGCTTTCGTCGACCACGCACCAGCGCCAGTTTGTGCAGTGCCTCGCGAGCCGAGCTTGCCCCAATCGTATTCCCACGGGTCCTTCAAGTAGCCAGGCAACTTGAGCGCGAAGAACGCCGCGAGGCCCAAGCCGACGACGATGAACGCCCACGGCGAACGCTCGGTGACCTTCGCGATGCCGCGCATGATGGGCCCGCGTGTGGCTCGTTCTTGCTCGATCGGGTGATCGCGCAACCACGGCGGCAGGTGCGACTGGATCCATTCGTCGACGACGAGCATCGCGGGTACGCAAGGAATCATCGACACCCAAACGAGCAACATCCCAATGAAGCCGATGACGCCAAACTGATTGAACCCACGAAAATGAGTCACCATCAGCGATCCGTAAGCGATGCTCGCCACGAGCGAGCCGACGAGCTCCGCGCGAAACGCGTTGAGCACCGCCTCGCGTCGCGCAACCTCTGGCTCCATGCCGCGCGCGCGAAACTCTCGGTATCGGTTCAGCAAGACGATCGGATAGTTGATCCCGTTGCCTAAAATGATCGCACCGAGAAACGCCCCGGTCGTGTTGACGTAACCGAAGTACGCCATCGCAAAGCTGTACGCGACACCGACACCGATCACGGCTGGCAACGCGACGACGACCGCAGCCCATGGCGAACGAAAAAACACCACCAACCCGGCAAAAATGAGTACGAATGCGACACCCGTCGCCCACGCCGCGTCGCTGATGAGACTGTCTTTCTCTTCGAGCGCGTTGGGAATGTCGCCGGCGTAGCCGATCTGCATTTGCCCGTTGAGTGACTTCGTATCGATCTTGCCGACCATCCCTTTTACGCGCGAGAGCAAGTTGTCGCCGCCCATGTCGCCGAGACCGCCAAGCGTGGAGACGATGCGCAATCCCAAGCGACCGCCGTCTTGCGTCGCAAAGTAGCCTGTCGGAAAATCGTCATGCTCCTTGGCGTGGGCCTCCCAACGATCGTGATACTCGTCGAGACCCAGAGCGTGCTTTGGCTTGTCGGAGGCCGGTGGCGCGGCGCCAGGCGCCTGGCCTGAAGACGCCGCGGGCGTAGGCGTGTCGTCATCATCGAAGCCGACGCCGCCTTGTTTTGCGATCTCATGGTCGATGGTGTCATCTGCTTTTTGCAAATCGTCCGTGTCCGCGTACAGCCAACGATTGTCGTTGAAGAACTTGCGAACGTCTTTGGTGCCAGACTCGAAGTAGCCGATGAGTTCGGGACCGCAGCGGTCGAGACAAGCTTGGTCGCCGTTGCACGATTGCATGCATGACGCATGCACTTTCATGTCTTCATCGAGCGCCTTCGCGAGTGTGTCGATGAACTTCTCGTTGG
>JAYVXK010000801.1:0-4641 GCA_043785265.1 Myxococcales bacterium
AGCAACGCTGCCAGCTAATTGCTGGGTTCTGTGCTCTTGACTGGTGCCGTGATGTTCGGAAAGAACAGACGCACGTTTGTGCCTTCGCCAACAGCGGAGTCGATCATGATCTCGCCGCCCGCGCGTTGGATCTGCAGCGCCGCAAACGTCAACCCTAACCCTAAGGCTCCTGGGCGGCGGGTCGTGAAGAATGGATTCAGCGCACGACGTCGCACGTCGGGTGGCATGCCGCAGCCGTTGTCCGAGATCTCGAGCACCAGCATGGAAGGTTCGGAGGTGAGACGGAGCACGACTTCAGGCTTGGGGTTCGTTCCGGCTTCGAAGGAGCGCATCGAGTTGCTGACGATCGCAGACACGACCTCCATCGCACGCGCACGACTCCACGCGACGATGCATGGATGATCGGGAAGCTCGACAGTGAAGTCTGCCACCTTCTCGACGTCTTGATGCAAGACACTCGCGAGCTCCACCATCGCGCTCGCCAGATCACAGACATCCGTGCTCGACCGAGTCGAAAACTCTGCCATCTGGCCGACGACATGCGCGACCGATCGCAAAGCAGAACCCAAGTCCACGAGGGCCTCGCGCACGTCTTGGACTGAGCCCATGTCCATGGTGGACAACAGTTTGTCCGCCTCGTGATCTCCCACGTTATGCCGCACCAAATCGACCAACTTGGTCATCGATGGGACGAACTGCGCGAGCACCTCGAAGTTGAAGGTGGCTGCCGCGAGCGGATTGCGGATCTCATGAGCCATTGCGGCGCCCAGCAGAGCCAAACCGCCGAGCTCCTCACCAGCGCGCCCACGCATCTCGGTACGACGGCACACGGCTCTGGCGCGTGCAGCGTCGATCGCTCGCTTGAGCATCGCCGGGTCGCAATCCGCGCTCACTGCTTCGTCGACACCCAAGGAGAGAAGCGTCTCCATCTCGGGTCGACGTGCCATCACGACCACACCGCCACGCGATCGAGCGTCCGCGATGGCACCCTCCAGCTCGGTTTCATCGACCTGGACCCACTCCACATTCGCGCTGCTAGGGATCGCGGACTCGTGAGCAGACGCAGATGAGAGCGCGCTGACGACAGTCACTGTCATATGATTGGCCAGCACCCACAGAGACTACGCCAGCACTTTCAGGCTTGCTACCTCAATCCCTGACCTCTACCGAGAAAGCCGCTTGGGCAAGGATGGGTACCATGAAGTAGAGAACACAAAACGCCATGGCAGAAGTTGGGGAAAACCCCAGGTCTCTCATGATGGCGGCCTGCAAACCTGCAGAATTGACGCGCACGCCCTTTGCGTTGCCGAAGTAATCGTCGACCTCCCACGCGAGTCTCCAACTCCTGCCCGCGTCGCGTCCGTATTGATGGGCTAGTGCGATGACCTGCTTGTTGCGTTCGTCAGGTCCTAACGCGGGTCTGCCCAATCCCCCTAGTTTTTCGCCACTCGCGGCGATAGCGCGCAGCTGTTCTGGGATGGGTTCACCGTTGTCGACACCGCTCTGCAGTCTGTCGAGCAACTGCATGAACTTGGCGACCGGGCCCACTGCCATGTTCGGATTGAGCATGGCGCTCAAGCCGCCAACGATCGCGTTGGGCACGCCTATCGTCATTGCGATGCGGCGCGTGACTGTGAGCGGCCATATGCCCACGTCTGCAAGTTGCGTGTTGACACCTAAGTGTTCGAGCAGCTCGGCATCCTTAGGTTCCAGTGAGATGCCCGCGATGGCTAAGGCAGCCACCTGGAAGAAAGACTTCTTGCCCACCAAGTCGCGAAAGACCAGTTGGCCTCTCAGTTCGTGGTCCACAACATCAGGTCGGATGCGAGCCAGTTCTGGAGTTCGTTGCATGTCTGGGCCAATCGTCGCCAGTGACTTGGGGATCGCTCTCGGCTGAGAGGCGAGCTCCTCCAGTCTCGCGCGATGAGTCGACAAGAAGTCCAATGCATCGACCACCGACGCAGGCTCGTGCGCCATGACGGCTACCGCGAGCACCATCGAAGGAGACGCGCCGCAATCGAGCGCGAGTGACACCGCGGTCTCGACATCCTCAAACCCACGCGAAAGCGCGGTCATTTGGGCAAGCCTGCTCCAAGGTTTCTGAGTGCGGCCGATCGCGTGTCTGTGCTGAGCGTCTCCGAAGGATCGATGCGAATGTCGAGCACGACAGGGCCGTTGCTTCGTACGAGGCGGTTCAACGAATGCTCGTTCAGCTGGTCGACATGGTCGATGACCTCTGCCGCCGCGCCATAGCCGCGCGCCACTGCTGCGAGGTTTGCGACACGCTGAGGCAAGTGGTCAGGCGCCCTCTTGAACACCGCGCGAAAGCCGTGTTCGACCATGTTCCAACGGCCATCATTGAACACCGCGAACAGCACACCGATGCCTTGCTCGACGCACGTCAGCACGTCGCCGGCTTGCATGTTAAACCCACCGTCCCCGACGATGGCGATGACAGTCTCGTGAGGCTGGGCATGCTTGATACCAATCGCCGCACCAAGTCCACTTCCCATGGAACCCAAGCCAGACATGCAGTGGAAACGATCAGGCGAATCGACCGTGAGGTAGTGCTGGGCCATGCCCATGTGCTCGCCGATGTCCGAACACCAAATCGCATTCGGAAAAATCGTGGAGAGTCTCTCCAAGGCAGCTTGAGGTTTGACCAGTCCTGCAGGAGTCAGCGCAGACCATTCTTTTCTGCGAACACCACCTCCGATGCGCGGGACGCTCGCGAACTCGCGAGGGATCGACGCATCAATCGCCGCGAGCGTCAGGTGGGCATCACCCACGATTCCCAGACTGACATCCAAGTTGCGACCGATGAGCCACGGGTCGCGATCGATCTGAATGGTGGTGCGCGAACCGGCTAAATCAAGCCGCCAACCGTTGGTCGCAAAGTCTCCCGCACGAGAACCGACGATGCAAACGACGTCAGGTCGCTGCGCGATGTATTCGACCGCAGAGGGATGCGCGGCGTTGCCGATGATGCCCAGGTAAGCGGGGTGTGTCTCTGGAAAGACTCCTTTGGCGTGACCCGTCACGACGACAGAGAGTGAGAGTCGCTCGGCGAGCGCGATGGCCGATTGAGTCGCGTGACGCGCGCCGGCACCCAAGACGAGCAGTCCGCGTTTGGCGCTCATGAGTGCGCGCGCGGCAGTCTGACAAGCCGAGACGGAGGGGTGAGACGGTTCGTCGATGGCTGCAGCGAACGCTGTAATGGACGCGCGACCCTGACCTACGTCGAACGGAACACTTAGAAACACCGGCCCAGGTCTTGTTCCGGTCGCAACAGACCACGCGCGTTCTGCGGCTCCCCCAGCCATGGAAGGTCCATTGACGACACTGGACCATCTCGTCACAGCGCGCAGGAGCGCAATGACATCTACCCCGTTGGACGAGCCATCTTGAAATGCGCCTTTGCCCCACGAGGTCGTCGCGACATCTCCACCCAAGACGATGACTGGTAGATCCTCGAGCATCGCCGCAGCAAGTCCCGTGATCGTGTTGGTGACACCTGGACCTGCAGTGACCAGCACGAGGGCCGGACGCCCTGTTGCGCGCGCGTGACCCATCGCAGCGAAGACCGCGGTCGATTCGGAGCGCGTCGACACCAACTCGATCTCGGGCACCTCGGCGAGCGCATCGAAGAGAGGTCCGACTGCGCCGCCTGGGATGCCAAACGCCGCGCGAACACCCTTCGCTGCGAACGACCGCAAGAGTGTCGTCGCGCATCGCTCGTCCGCGCGCTCCCGTGAAATCTCTGGAAACAACCAAGGTGCTGACGTCATTGAGGCCTCGCGATCACTCTCGTGACCGCTATCCCTTGGCTGCACCAATGGTCAACAAACTGACCTCAGCCTTTAGCGGCCTGTTTAGCTCAGCCGAGCGTGCCGATAGTCAAGAACGCGGCGACCAGCGAATGTGCAACCGCCCGCCGTATGGACGATCGCTCAACTCGGCTTCCACAGTCCCGTCAACGCCGCACGCCAAGAGTGTTCCCTCTGCGCCGCCACGATGAGCATGCTCGATCCAAATGGTTTCGTCTTCGATGTCCATCAGGATGTAGTTGTCCTCGCGGCGCGTGATCTTCCACGAGCCGTAGTTGCAAAAGTGATCTCGATGATCAACCAACCAACAGACAAAACGGGCTGGATCTGGCCGCAACAACCGAAGGAGCGAGCGACCAAACGGAGTAGATGTGTAGGCCCCAGCCACGCCCCTCCATATCTGGCGAATGCCCGCTCCAGGATCCCGCGGTGAGGTGAGGGTGCCTGCCACCGCGAGCTCGTTGAGATACTCACGCAACGAGTAGTGCCCAAAAGCAGATCGGCGGCGCGCAGGCACCGTCCGCGCAAACGCCTGCCTCGACGCAGCGTCCATTCGCTTCATGTGATCGGCGAGCATGGAAAACCAAACGCCGCGAACCGTCGCGCTCGCAGAAGCAGCCGCCAAGCGATCGGACAATCCCAAGGCGTCACGAGCGCCCGCTAAGTCGACAATCCCGAGCACACTCTAGAGAGTAGACCGCGGCAGTCGAAAGGCAATCGCGTTTACTCGCGCGGGAAGCCCACCCGTCCTCCCCCATGTTCATGGGGGAGGAGGAGAAGCGGGAACGGACGGGAGCGGGGACGGGTGCGGCGA
>JAYVXK010000802.1:0-4640 GCA_043785265.1 Myxococcales bacterium
TGCCGCGACGGCCCGCGATGTCGAGGCTCGTGCGCAGGGCTTCTTGGCTTTTGTTCGTGAATCGATCGGGCTGCATGGCGCCCGTCAACGTAAGGCGCGAGCCGTGCCACGCAAGACTCAGCTCGTCGCTGCGCGCTTGATGTAGTCGTCGATCGCGTCTTTGAAGATGGGAGAGAGTGTGTCGAACTCGAGGCCCAGCGCGATGCGCGACGTGTCTTCGGTGGCTTTGGCCCAACGCACGAACGCCACACTCCGAATGATCTCACCGGTTGGAAGGGCAAAACGCAAAAGCAGCGAGGTGCCTTCGTCTACCTGCGATTGCGTGGTCACGTAGATTCCGCCGCTCGACACGTCTTGAATGCGCCCTTCGACTACGCTGCCTGAAGCGAGCTGCATCTCGATGGGCGCAGGGTAAGGCACGCGGATGTGACCGCGACGAGACGGCGCGACTTCGCTGGTTTCAGCGCGAATGTCTTTGCCGATCGCCGCGAGTGCTGCGCGCATGACCGTGCCATCTGCGAAGCGCGCTTTGGGATCGGGGTCGAGCGCTTGCGCCACGAAGGCAGCGAGTGTCGCGGGCACGTCCGGTCGGGATGTGCGCACGTCTGGACGCACGCCTTGCGTCGCCTGCTGATAAATCATGTCGAGGCCGCCGGTGAACGGCACGCGACCGGCGAGGCATTCGAAGAGAGTCACGCCAAACGAATAGACATCCGCGGTGGGAGCGACACGCGCTCCGGCGAGTTGCTCGGGTGCCATGTACTCGGGAGTGCCAAGCACACCACTGGCGGGTGACTCGTCTGCGGCGTCGTCTTGCGCGAAGGTCGCTGCCCCAAAGTCGATGAGCTTGAGTGTGCGTTGTCCAGTCGGCGCACGAACCACCAGCAAATTGCCTGGTTTGATGTCCCGGTGCACCACACGCGCAGCGTGCGTCGCCACGAGCGCTTCGACGGCGAGCATCGCGATGGTGTACGTGTCATGCACGGTGAGCTTGCCGCGGGCTGTGAGCAACGCCTCGACACTCTTGGCGCGCAGACGCTCCATCGCAACATAAGGAGTGTCTCCTGCCATGCCGGCGTCGACGATCTCGACCACATTGGGATGGACCACTCGTCCCAACATGCGAGCCTCACGCATCAGTCGATCACGCGCCTCTCGATGATCGCGATACTCGGGCAAGAGCACTTTGACCGCGAGCGAGCGCGCTGTGTACTTGTGACGCGCGAGGTACACGCACGCGACACCTCCGCGGCCCATCTCGCGCATCAGTTCGAAGCGGCCATCGAGCAATGTGCCGATGAGCTGTTCGGACGAAGGCGGAGCGCCTCGCAGGGACGGCGGTGCTGAGTCGTCGGACATCCATTTCGATCGTAACTCACACGAGCGGCGTGGAGCCAGATATCGGCGGATCCAGCATTTTCAAGGGCCGATCGCCTTTGGTGGCGATCTCGCCTTCGCACGCCGGGCTGCCGCGCGCGAGGTCGCGACAGGTTTGCGGGCGCGTCTCGTAGACGCTGCAAACGAAGCGCCGACGAACCATGTCGATCGCAAGTCCTGCGCAGTGCCCATCAATCATTTGCATGAAGGCTTGGTTGCCGACGAAGCGCACGAGTCGCGTGACGTCTTGCCCGAGTCGCAGATGATCATCCCCAGTGACGCGCACATACGTGTCGAGTTTGGAGAAGCAGCACGTGCCGCAAGTCATGCAATCGCGCTCGGTCAAGCATGCACCATACAGGCTTGCCCCTGAAGTGCACGCACCCTAAGCCGTGGCTCATGAGCGAGCCCGCGGTGACCGAAGCGCAGGTGGTGACGTCATCCGGTCGAACGATCGCGTATGCCACGCATGGAGAGGCGCATCTGCCGCCGATGTTGTTCGTGCACGCGTCGGGTCTTTCGTCTACCGAGTGGCGGAAAGCAGCCGCGCGCTTGCAGTCGCGTGTTCGGGTGGTGGTGCCAGACCTGCTCGGCTACGGACGAAGCGACCCTCTGCCGATGGGCACGCCCGCGACGTCTCGGGACGATCGCGAGGCGCTCACTGCGATCTTGCGAGGGGTAGGTCCTGCGCATGTCGTCGGTCACTCGTATGGTGGGTACCTGTCGATGAAGCTCGCGTTGAGTTCTCCCGATCTCGTGCGCAGCCTGGTGTTGATTGAACCCGTGTTGTTTGGTGCGTTGAGACAGAGCGGCGATGCAGAGAGTGCGGAGGAGATCGCACTGCTCTATGCCGATCCCCGTTTTCTCGACGACGGCTTCGGTGGCACCGAGGAGTGGATGGAGCAGTTCATCGACTACTGGAGTGGCGCAGGCACGTGGGCGAAGATGGCTGCACCGAATCGTCAGGCCAACATGCGCATGGCGTGGAAGGTGTTCTGCGAGGTCAATGATCTGTCGCGCGATCCGGCTGCGTTTGCGGAGTATCGTGCGATTGGCGGTCGGGTGATGTTCGTGCGCGGATCGCTGACGACCGTTTGCGCGCGTCGCATCATCGATCTGGTGAGTGCCGAGATCGCGGGGGCGAGCATTCGTGTTGTCGAAGGTGCGGGGCACATGTCACCGCTGACCCACTCGAATGAGGTGCTCGGGTTGATCGAGGAGCATCTGTCGATCCCCTGAATCTCAACCTCACTCCGCATCCGTCCCTGCGTCGTCGGGCATCGGGCAGCTCGCATCATCCGGCATAGGCGGCGCGCACATGGCAAACCATGAGCGCAAAGTCGCGAAGTCACTGTCGACCAGCTGCGGGTGCTTCGCGGGTGGCATGTGCGGGAAGTTGTTCGGCTCGATCACCTGCGAGGCGAGGTGCGGCGACGCGGAGAAAACTGCGGCAAGCACGTCGGCGTAGAGATGAGCTTTTGGCATGGCCGCTTGCTACCATCGAACAAGGCACCCATTTTGCGCAGCGAGAGGAACCGATGATTGCGACTCGCAACTCCCATTCGCTAGCGGCGGGCTGCCTGTTGATGTTGGTCTTCGCTTGCGGAACAACTACACCCCTCATTGAGCCCGATGGGAGCGCGGATGGCGCGGTCGCCGTGGACTCTTGCCGCTGGCCCGACGCGGGAGCGACGCCGCACGATGGCGGCGGATACTGCTGCCCTGTGAACCTCGGTGCGACCCATTGGTGCAATGGCCCCGCAGTCGGACGTTGGGTGCTCAATCCTGCGTGTTGCGACTCAAGCGGCTGGGAAGATCAAGCGTACCTTCCTGGGGTGGATGGACACGGTTGTCCCATCCTCGTTCCTGACAACGACGAGCATCATTGCTGCAATTGCCTGTGCGCCTTCCACCCTGAGTCCTGCTCCGACTACGACGCCAGCTCGGTGGATGCGTCGACGGATGCTCCAGACGCTGGATGATGCTTACCGCAATGCACGCAGTTGTTCCTCGAAGAGCCACGGCGCTGACGAACGTGCGATACTCTGCACATGTTGTCTCGAGGGCATCTGTCGATTCGAGGGCGACTCCCGGAGCGCATGATGAAGCCAGATCCGAAGCTGCTGGTCGATGTGGTCGCCGCCAAAGTGCTCGACGCGTTGAGCGCCGCGTCGGACGCACTCGCACGAGCGGGCGTCCGCCATGTGGTGATCGGAGGCCTCGCGGTCGGCGCCAACGGCTATCCGCGTGCCACGAAAGATGTCGACTTTCTCGTCGGCGATGAAGCGTTCAACCATCACGCTGGCGGGCTGGTGACGATGAACGCGGCGATCCCGATCGAAGTGAATGGAGTCGCGATCGACTACCTCACTCCTCGCCCGGGCGAAGACCATCTCGCCGTGGCGTTGGCGGAGTCGCCGGGGGCGTTCATCGACGTGGCAAGACTCGTCTACATGAAGGTCAAGGCGTCTCGACTGCAGGACCAGGCGGACGTCGCCGGTTTGGTCAAGGCTGGCCTGGATGTCGATGCGTGTCGCGCGTACCTCGCCGCGAATGCACCCGCGCTTGTGCCGACGTTCGACGATCTCGTCGCGAAGGCAGCGTCAGAACAATAATCTGCGCAGCCTCCATGGATGGGCTGTTTGACCGAGAGGACCTCGACACGTAGCGTCCGCGCCCCCGGCACGGTGCGCCGCGGCAACTCTTGGAGGATCGATGAAAAGCTTTTTGTATCTCGGCGCGCTGTTCGGAGTGATCTCGTTTGCGGGCGCATGCGCGGTCAACACTGTGAACGTCGTCGACTCGGGCAAGCCCGCAGTGTTGAGCTTCTCACCGTCGAACCTGGACCTCACGGGGATGGACCTCTCGAAGGTCGGAGACTTCGTCGTCAACGATCCGAGCTGCACGATCGCGTCGGGCAAGCTGCTCGCCTCGTGCGGCAACGGCAGCAACGTGCTCGCGTTCAAGCTCGCGACTCAGTCCGACGGCACCAACGTGGGCGTGTACGTGGCTCGCTCGATCCGCATCGAGCCGACCGCGCAGCTCACGGTCAGCGGGACCTACCCGATCGTCCTCATCGCGCTCGATCAGATCAACATCCTCGGTCGCCTGATCGCCGCGGGCAAGGCGGCGATCGCGGTGTGCGGCGGCGGCGCACAAACCACCCACAACACCAAGGGCGGCGGGCTCGGCGGCGGCGGCGCAGGGACAACGATCTCCGCAGCGGGCGGCGGCTCTTACTGCGGCGTGGGCGGCGCTGGCGC
>JAYVXK010000803.1:0-4639 GCA_043785265.1 Myxococcales bacterium
GACTTCGGCAATCCTCCGGTACGTGGGGGTGACAGCCTCTTGGAGTTCGGCGTGGATGAAACAAATTCGCTTTGCCATGTCCGAAGACCAACTTCCTGACGTGGCCTCTCTGGACTATCCGCCGCGACGTGGGTGGCATACCGAACTTTCAGCTACAGCGCCCGCCGTGGCGCGTGCCTTCTACTCCACGTTCGACTTCTGGAAATCAACTGCGACGCCAGAGGGACCCGAACCCTTCCAGGTGCCCGACAAGCACCTGGAGGCGGGGGTTGGGTCAGTCAAAGCAGCGGTGGTGATCGATCACGGTCTCTGCTCCCACTTGGTTCCTTATGCCGACATGCAGAACCCCAACAATCCTTCCGATCCGAGCGATATCCGAGACGGGATCTTCCCACAGATCTCCACAGGGTTTTTCTCGGCGCTCATTACAAAACTTGCGAGCGGGCGCGCAAAAGACGACCCAGAAGATGCAACGCGCGAGTTGAACATTCAGGTCAACGCCTCGGACGTCGCTTCGTTCCTTAGGACCAGCACCGATCGTGACAACAGTATGCAGGGAGGGTTCTTTTTCAACTTCGACCTTTCTCTCGTCAACATCGCGGACATCCCGATCGTCGGAGATGTCTCGGCGCGCGCCTTCTTCAATCACGCGTTCGCCTTCCGGCTCTTGGACGGACGGCTTACGGTAGACCCGATCGATTCGCATTCGGAAGCAGGTGGGTTCGTCGATGTCGGCCAGGCTTCGATTGGTCCGCTCGTCGCCGATTCTGTGAGAACTCAATTGAATGACGCACTTCTCACCGCTCCCACGGGCGGCTCAAGGCGCATCGACACTGGCACACTCGCAGGCACCCTTTGGACCATCGCTGATCGCACGGAGGAGTTTCCCGGTCTCCTCGATACGCCATGCGATCAGCGCGCACCTGGAGACGAGACCATCCTGGTGAGCACAGATCCAACGATTTCCGGATCGGAGTGCGCGCCGCTCTTCTCGCAAATGAAGAACGCACTGAAAATCTCACTCGACCCTGGGCATATGGGTTCTGCGGTCATCGGTGTACCGCCTAACGCCTTCACGCAGCTCTGGGACGACACTGCACTTGCGCCTGATCCGAACAACGCCAAGGTCTTCAAGAACTTCCGGTGCGCGCCTCGCCGCAGTCGGCTTACCCACGAGGTGCAAAATCTGTGTCGGTATGTGACGCCTGCTCGGCGCATTAATGTGTTGCCCGATGGAGTTGAGCTGGTGTTTGTTGACGACGACAAAGAATACAACAATCCCAGCTTCATCCCGTGGCTCATCCTGCTCGACGTGGACGCACCGGGCAAAACCTTCAAGGACGGTCTCGGGCAACTCTGCGACGCACCAAGAGCGCGCAACCCTAGGCCTGCAAATACGTTTGACCTCGCCCGACGTTCCTTTGTCGACTTCCCATTCGACAACAAGAACTTCAGTGTGTTTGGTCCATGCATTCCGTCCGGTTCAGGTTTCGACTGCGGCCCGGTGATCATCCAATGAAGCCGACCTTCTTGGTTGGCTTGAGCATTTTCCTGCTCGCATGCGGTGGCGAAGTCGCTTCCACCAAAGACGGCGGGTCACACGCAGACGCGGCGAGTACGACAGACAGCGGGACCATTGACGGCGGCTACTGTTCGACTTCATCGGGAGTGATGATTTGCGGCGGAGTCCATAACTGCGGTGCCGACTGCAAGATGTGTGAGCCCAGCTTGAATCCCAACGCGCTGCGGATCTGCGACTTGCGCATTGATGAGTACGGCGGCACGTATCAGTGTCCAGACGGGTACCTCTTTGCTTTCCTCGATACTGCGGCGTCTTCCAAAGGGGGTCTTGGGTATTGCGTCCATGAAGATGTTGCCCGGTTATATGCACTCAACGGGCATCCAGAGTTCGCGAATTACGCGGATCGCACAATCTACTTCGGTGCTCCCATTCCACCGGCCCCGACCACGTGTCCCGCACTCGCTTCTGGTCTGAAACTGTGCGGCGGAGCATGTGGGGCGTGCGCGGCGAAAGAGGTGTGCCTCGGGCGCTCGCCTCAACATCCCTATAGTCTGTGCGTCGATCAGGCAGGAAGCCAGCCAGGTGACCCGCACGGGTGTCAGCGCGGCACTGGAGGTGCCTGTAGTCTTTCAGGGCAGAACCGCGAATGCATGACGTTTCTGGTGGACGCCGCGTCCCAGCCTACCGCCGATTCCAATAGCATGTGTGTTGCCCCTTCGATTTGCGAAGCGGCGCAGAAGGACTACCCAGGTGGAGTGATCTGCACTCCAGGCCAGCTCTAGGTGAACCCACGCCACAACCCCTCAGTCGCAGGTGCTGTCACCCACCCGCGACCGGTGGGATCAACGCAATGACATCGTCGTGTGCAACCTCGTCTGCGTCTGTCACGAACGCCTCGTTTTTAGCCAGTCTCACGGAGCCCAACCGACCGCGCAGACACTCGCGCTCTCGCTCCAGCCAGGCGCGCAGATCGCCAATCGTGCGTACGTTCGCGGGCAGCTCGACAGACTCCTCGTCGCGGCCCACCAGATCGCGAATGGCTGCGAAGTACAGCAGTTGGACAGTCATCCGTGCGAGATTCTGCGACCGATCGCCATCTCGCAGGTGTGCTCGAGCACGGGCAGGATGATCTCCAGGCCAAGCACGACGGCCTTCGAGCTGCCGGGCAAAGAGAACACCACGAGGCCATCGACGATCCCCGCCGTGGCGCGAGAGAGCATCGCCCGTGGTCCGATCGCTTCGAACGATTTTCTGCGGAACTCTTCGCCGAAGCCGTCAATCGTTTTGTCGAAGATGCCGAGGAGCGCCTCTGGGGTGACGTCGCGCGGCGAGACTCCGGTGCCTCCCGAGATCAAGACTGCGTCCGCGATGTTCTCGGTCGAGATCGAGCGAACGAGTTCTTGGAGGTGAATGACTTCGTCTTTGACGATCACATGGCGAACGAGCTTGAAGCCCGCCTTCGCGACGCCCTCTTTCAGCTTGCCCCCGGAGGTGTCGGTCTCCGGCGTGCGCGAGTCGCTGACGGTGATGGTGAATACGCGAATGGGCATCGACACATTGTAACCCCAATGGTGCGCTACCATGAAGCACAGATGAGACGACTCTTAAGCTTGGCATTTGTCGCGATGATGGTGGCGCAAAGCGGTGCATGCTCGACCACCACGGGTGACGTCGGACCTTTTGTTCGGTTCGCGTTGCCCGCAGATGGCTCGCGGCCTGCAATGCTCGACGTGCCGTTTCCATCCGACATTTGGCTTGATCGCGGGCGCGTTGTCGATCCGATCGTGGGGCTCGACGCGCTCATCCCTCAAAACGCGAACGCCATCTCACGTGAGCTCGCGGCGCTCGACGGTTTCTCGCGGGTGGGTTTTGCGTTCTTTGCCGTCGATGATCCATCTCTCCCCAAGACAGACACGGGTGAGGTCGCGCCCGCTCGCATCAGCAGTGCGTCTCTGCCAGGCAACGAGACCGAGTGCACGTCCGACGACAGCGCCGTCTACTTGATCGATTTGTCTTCGCCAGATTCCGCTCATGCGCGCGTGCCTTGTCGCGCGAAGGTTCACGACGACACGGATCTCGGCTCGACGATTCGTCCGCTGCTGGCCATCGGGCCCGCGCGAGGAATCGTGCTGAAACCAGGGACGCAATACGTCGCAGTCGTGACGAGCCGCGTGAAGGACGAAAGCAAACGGCACGTACGCGTGAGTGCAGGCTTTGGTGCCGCGCGATCGAGCGTGCCTGTTTATCGGGACGCCTTCGCACGAGTGAGCGACTTTCTCAATGACGCGTTGGCGAAGGACCACGCGCAGATCATCGCGCTCGCGCCATTTACGACGCACACGATCGCCGAGGAACAATTCGTCACGCGCGACGCGATGGAGGCACTGCCGATTCCAAAGCTCGCTTGGGATGCGCCTTCTCTCGCGCCCATGGGTGCGGCTCGATTCGCGAAGACTGCAGGATCAGGCTTCACCACGACACTCGACGACTACTTTGGTCACGCCACGAGCAAGCTCCCGGATGGCAGCGATGACAATGACGTCAACCTGCCTGTGCGAGCACACGATCATGTCGCTGCGCTCGGCACTGCAGAGATCGACGCCATCAACTATCTCGTCGACCGACCCGGCGGATATCCCACCCCTGGCGATCACACCTTTGCGCGAGACGCGGCGGGACACGTAGTGCCCTCGACGACGCGGCCCACGCAAAAAATATGGATCACGATCGCGATCCCCGACGCGCCGATGCCACCCGCGGGATATCCGACGGTCATCGTGCAGCACGGGCTCGGCAGCTCTCGCGAGTACGTGCTTCAGCTGATGAATGGTTTCTGCAGCCAAGGGTGGATCGCTCTCGGCATCGACTCGATCACATTCGGAGCGCGCGCACCTGATCCGAGGTTTCAAGTAGACCAGCACAGCGACTACGAGAATGCTCCAGGCGCGACCTACAAGGGCCCGGATGGAATCGCCGACAAGGTGAATGGTGATCGCAATGGTCCACTCGATCTGTTCGGGAACCTGCAGAATTTAGGGGCGTTTCGCGATCAGCTGAGAGAGGCCTCTCTCGACACGTCGCAACTCGTACGCGTCGTGCGCAGCGATCCAGACTTGT
>JAYVXK010000804.1:0-4631 GCA_043785265.1 Myxococcales bacterium
AACGACAGTCGAAGGACCTCGCAAGCGTGTCTCGAAGCGGGCTTCAACTTCTTCGCCAATGTCCCCGCGACGGACGGGCGACCGCTCCAGGACGCCTTCTTTCAGGCTGTTTTGGAGATGGCGCGGCGATGGTCCTTGCGACCAGAAGTGCTCGGTTTCGAAGACTTCAACGAACCCATCGTGCTGTCGCCCACACAATTGCGAGACTTTCACGAGCACTTCGCCGACCAGATTCACACCATCGACCGCGACGCGCCGATCCTCTTCGAGCCCAATGCCACACGCAACCAGACAGACCAAGCGCTCCTGGCGGGTGATCCGTGGAGTCATGGTCCCGGCGTGTATGCCCCCCATATTTATACTGGGCAGTTCTCGATTCCCGATCAGCACGGCTGGTCGTCCGGGGATCCGACTCTGCTCTCGCCGAGCATGGAGGCGGCGACGCGAGAGGCCACCGCTTGGCAGACGCCCATGTTCGTGACTGAGTTTGGTTGCGATCAATCCAACGCGCGCGGACCTAAGTGGTTGAGCGCTGAGCTCGACTTGCAGGACAAGGCGCTCGCTTCGAGTACCGCCTGGGCGTGGGAGCCGGGAGGGTGGGGAGTTCGCGACGACCAACTCGCCTACCGACCCGAAACCATTCGCGCAATCTCACGCGCCTATCCACGCGCGGTCGCTGGCGATCTCTTGGCCATCGAGCATCCCGCGCCTGGACATCTCCTCGTGCGTTATCGCGCGACTGATCGCACCAAGGGTTTGCCGCACGAGGTGTCGGCCTCCGCAGACTGGGTGAAGGACTACAAGATCTCGTGCGATGGCGCAGAGGTGATGGCCGATCGTTCGATTGGTCGAGCGAGCTTCATTTGCCCTTATTCTCCAGGGGATCACAAGTTCGAACTCGTCGGAACACCTCAGTGACCGCGCACTTAGATCGTCGCGGCGACTCCGCGAAGGACTTCTTTGGGGTTGTTCACGATCGTCTCGTGGTGAGAGACGATGATGCGCACGAGATTGGGCGTGTCTGCGAGTCTTTCCAGGTGCGTGCGTAGCGCAGACTTGTCTTTGATGAGGGCGAGTCTCGCGATGCGAGAAACCTTGGGTCCGCCGCTGGACGCCGTGACACTCTTGAGCATGAAGCCCATGAAACCCGGGACGTGCGGCATGTTGAACACTGCATCGTTGAGAACCAGAGTCGTGCCGCTGTCTCCTTTGACGATCATCGCACCTTCTGCCGCTTTGGTTCCTTCGAGAGTCTCCATCCGCACACGATCATCATGCGGAAAGTCGTCATAGGTGCCGTCTACCGCAACGACCTCGGCGACACGGGCACGCGCGCCTCTCGGACAATAGACATGGATGTTGGGATATCTATTCTTGAATCGTTTGGCATCAATGCGATGAAACCCGTTGGGCACAATGAGGGTTTCTGGTTCGCCCCAGGCCTCGATCTCGGCCATTTCTGCTTCGTCCATGCAGATGCCGTTGTGGATGACCAATCCACCTTTTGCGTTCTTTGCTAGGGTCATGACGCGTTTGAGCGGCCCGCGAGGCAACGTCCCTTCCACTCGCCAAAGATGTGAGTCGAGCTTCTCGATGGGCGAATGTGGGAGGACAGTCCAGGTCTGAGCGTCAGTCATGAGCGCGATGATATGCCGAAAGCGGACAGCCGGATTTCGACATTTGGGTGCCTGCCGCGCGCCACAGCCTCGCAAAAGTCGACTAGTCTGGCGCCATGCAGCTGGACGCAGCACGGCGACTCGACGACTCCATTCGGAGTGACTTTGCGCACGTACAAGACACGCACTCTGCCCGCATCGCAGGGTACGACGCGGAGCACCTCGATCCTGCATCTCACACGGCGCGTTGGTCCAAGGGCGAAGTCCCACTATGGGAAGGTGTCGTCGAACTCGTCGCGCGCTACTCACCCGATCTGGGGGTGTTTCGTTGGTGGTGGACCATGCAAGTGGATGCGCTCGCGCAAAAGTCCAGACTCGATCGCGCGTACGCAGAAGCACAACAGGGCAAACTCCCGCCGCTGCTTCAACGTCAAATCGTGCTGGATGACGCCGCTGACGCAGAAATGCTCTCACGCCTCGCGTGTCATTTCGCGCGCGCACACGGTCTGCTCGCCCGTGCAGAAGGCGCGTCCATCGCGTACTACGCGCTCTTCGAGTCTGCTGCATCGCTCGAACGCGTGATGACCAGTCCGCCGCCCGCGATCAACCTAAGCAGTGGTCAGTACGCGCGATCGATGCCACCTCCCGCCGTGGCGCCCGTTCGCAGCGCATCTCAACCAGCCCCCCCCATCGTCCTACGCGAGCCCTCTCTCGAATTGATCTACCCAGTCGCGCGAGCCGCTTCGATTTCGATCAAGCACGCGCTGGGCGGCGCATTCCAAAGCGCCATCATGGTGGTCGTGATCGACACCTCGCGCGAAAAAGCCCGATTTTACGTGCAGCTCGTCGCGATCTCACCCTTCGGCGAACTCGAAGCGCCCGACACTTCCCGCGAGCTCATGGACGCCGTCACCGCCATGATCATCGGCGACTCCAAAAGCGGCAACGCCCGCTGGCACAAACTCATTCTCCGCTTCTCCCCCGACGGCTCGAGCGTCACGATCGGCAAAGTCGAAATCTCCTGAGCGGACGGGAGCGGGGACGGGGACGGCGGACGGGGACGGGCTGGTCCCGCTAGGTGGCTGCGCCTCTTGCATCCCCAATTATTTCGTGTACAAACCTTTCGTGGGTGTAAACAATTTCACCCGCCAAAAATGGGAGTTTTCTAATGCTGACGCCGTTTCGTGAGGAGCATGAGCACTTTCGCAAGACCGTCCGCCAGTTCGCCGAAAAGGAGTTGGCTCCTTATGCAGACGAATGGGAGACGGCAGAAAATTTCCCCAATCAAGTATTCAAGCGAGCAGGCGACCTTGGGATCTTGGGCGCGCACTATCCCGAAGAAGTCGGCGGCGCCGGTGGCGACTTTTGGTTCAGTGTGGCGAAGGCCGAAGAACTCCCGCGCTGCACCATGGCGGGCGTCACCATGGGCTTGCTCGTGCAAGCAGACATGGCCACTCCCGTCATCGCGGACCTCGGCACCAAAGAACAGATCGCCGAGTTTCTCACTCCTGCGCTCGCCGGTGACAAGATCGCCGCGCTCGGCGTGAGCGAGCCCAATGCGGGCAGTGACGTCGCGGGCATCCAGACCATCGCCCGGCGCGACGGCGACGACTATGTGATCAACGGCAGCAAGACGTACATCACCAATGGCACGCGCGCAGACTTCATCACGATGCTCGTCAAGACCAACCCCGATGCGGGCGCTCACGGTTGCAGCTTCTTCCTCGTACCCACCAAAACCAAGGGTTTTACGGTCTCCAAGAAGCTCAAGAAAATTGGCAATCATTCGAGCGACACCGCCGAGTTGTCCTTCGAGGACATGCGCATCCCCAAGCGGTATCTGCTCGGCGAAGAGAACATGGGCTTCATGTATCTCATGCAAAACTTCCAGAGCGAACGCATCATCGCGTGCGCGAGTGCGTGCGCGGGCGGCGGATACATGATCGAACAGGCGATCGCCTATGGTCGCGACCGCAAGGCGTTTGGCAAGCCGATCATCAAGCGCGAATACTGGCAACACAAGTTCGTGGACCTGACGGCCAAGCTAGAGGCCGGCAAAGCACTCACTTACAAAGGTGCTGCTGAATACAACGAAGATCACCACGTGAAGAAGGGACCCATCTCGATGGATACGGTCAAGACCATCTCCCTGGCGAAGATCTTCGTCGGCGAAGTGATGAGCGAGATCGCCGATCAGTGTCTGCAATTCCACGGCGGCGCTGGCTACATCGAGGAGTACCATATTGCTCGCGCGTGGCGGGATCAGCGGCTGTTTCGCATCGGCGGCGGCACGACGGAGACCTTGCGGTACTACGTCGCGAAGTTGATGGGGCTGTAGACCGACCTACTTGTCGCGCGGTCCGCTCACCCACTTTGCCGTCTGCGCAATTTCGTCTGTTCGTGCTTCCAGATAACAGACGCCTTCTTCGATCGAGTCGGTGGCCATGCACGATGCGCCGTCTTCGATGGTGGTCGTCGCGCCGCCTCTCGTGAGCACCAGCTTCGCGTTTGGTGCGTCGTCGATGTCCTGGCCGACACGTGCCTTGCGCTTGCCAAAACTCAGCGCCTCGAATGCATCGAACAATTCGCGCGCGGCGGGCGTCGCGATCTTGGCCTTGGCCACTCCCTTGCGAACCGTGAACACCGCGCCTTCGAAGATCACTTCACCTTCTGATGTCACGGTCACTGCGTAGGCAGGGCATTGACCTTCGCACATGCCGCGTTCGAGTCGAATGGTCGATCCAAACGGAGGCGCGTCGATCGCCTTGCGCTTCAACGCGCAGTAACCCTCTCGACCCATCAGCGCGCTGTCGACGGCATCGGCGAGTCGTGCCTGCGTCGCACGATTGATGTCGAGTCGCTCGAGTCCGCCTGCGAGCTCCGTCGCGGCGTTGCAGTCATCGCGAACGAGCCCGGCCTTGAGTGCGCTCGCGAGACCATACGCGTCTTGATGGTTCACTGACTTGGCCACCGACCGCACGGTCTCCACGCGATCGACCGCGCACGCTTTGTCGC
>JAYVXK010000805.1:0-4627 GCA_043785265.1 Myxococcales bacterium
TCTGCGAGCGCTTGGTGAGCAGGCGTTCTTTCGATATCCGGTTCAACTTGCTTATGCGGCAGAGGCCGTATTGGCTAGTGGGATTTCACCCGACCAATATGGATTATCGTCCGATCCTCAACTTGGCATTGGCGGCCTCGTGCGGGTCCGTACGACAGATGGCGCGACTCACCTCGCCTATACGTGCGCGACATGCCACACGAGTCATCGCGACGGCGCGCTCGTGGTCGGCGTGACCAATGACAAGTTCGACATGGGCAAGCTCATCGCCGATGCGGGACAAGGCGCCGACCCGAGAGACGCGGCATTGCGCGCGTGGGGACCTGGCCGGGTGGACGTGACGTCATCGCTAGCCGTGGAGCCTGTCCGCATCGGTGATCTGAGAGCGCTGCGGCATGTGGGCTACTTGCATCACACCGCAAGCGTCGCGCAGTTGGATCTTGCAACTCTCGCGATCCGGCTAGAAACACTCGTGATCGTGTCGAACTCGCTGACGGTTCGTCCACCGCGTGAAGTGGCGCTGGGACTTGCTCTTTATGTTTGGTCTCTGGCCGATGCGCTCTCCACGCGAGCACCGAACACGGACCAAGAGAAACACGGCCAAGCCGTCTTCGCGGCGAACTGCGCCAACTGCCACGCGCCGCCTTTCTACACTGGAGCGCCAGTGTCGCTCCAGATGATCGGGACGGATCCGGTCGTTGGCCAAAGTCTCGATCGGCAGACCGGCAACTACCGCGTCCCCTCGTTGCTCGGAGTCAAAGACCGCGGACTGTTGCTCCACGACGCAAGCGCAGACTCTCTCGAGACTCTGTTCGACCCGTCGCGAGTGAATGCCAATTATCGTAGTCGATTGGGCAAACCGATCATGGGACACACGGCAGGTTTGGATCTCAATCCAACCGACCGAGCTGCGCTTTTGGCGTTCTTGCGAACCCTGTAAACAAAGCGGACTTCAGGCTGCAGACTGCCAGTTTTTGTGCGCGAGTTTCCTCGGGCCGAGACCGATAGCCTGGAGTCTGAAGTCCGCTAGTTGCCAATCAGGTTTGAACTGCGTTGATGAGACCCGCGATCGAACCGCCTCGATAGAAGTCCTGCACCCGCCGCATGTCACCCTTTGCGACCGCGAAGGCAGCGGCAGCAGCAGCAGCTTGTGCGGTCATGGCGCTCGCTTGACCCATCACGGCCGAGCCATCAGCGGGGTTGAAGCCGCTCACACTGCGGTTGGCGCCGACACCGCCGAACCAGCCTGTCTTCAAGTAGCCGTTGCCGAAGACGTAGAGCCAGTTCGAGTTTTGCGGAGTGCCATCCGGCCAGCCACTTCGGTTGGTGGGATCTTTTGGAGTGTCACCGTGAATGGTCATCACGATGCCATCCGCGAGGGATTTCCCGCAGCCGGACGGATCAGGAGTGGCTGCGCAGTCGGCCATGAACGCGTCGAAGATTTTGCCGAGTGCCGTCACGTTCATTTGCAACGTTTGCATGTTGTTGAACGCGCCGTGCGGATCGTCGCGCATCGCCGGAATGACGAGCGAGCTCGTGAGACCAAGCTTGAATGCGCGCACTGCGATGCAGAGCGAGCGACCGATCTCGACCACATTGGTCGGCGCGCCTGAGATGCCGTATCGCGCATCGTCCGCAGGCGTAGGGCGTAGTTGGTCGGAGAGGTTTCTGCCGAGCAAGTCCGCGGCGACCTTCGCGGTCGTGTCGGGCTTGTCCATCGTCTTGCGGCCAGATGCTGCGTTGAGGCTCAAAAACGCCTTGTAATAAGCGTCGTTGAGTTCTGCGGCTGCTGGCGTCTGGAGCAATGTGCGCGACGCTGCGCTGTTGAAGAGATCGACGAGTCCGGTCGAGTTCGCGACCGTCGCGACACCAGGAGCGCCCGGAGCAGTGCCAAACACGACAGGGTTGACGCCGATGACAGGGAGCAACGTGGGATTGGCTTGTTGAATGGCCGCGATGGCCGCGATCATTCCAGTACCCGTCGCGATGGTCGCTGCCGATTGCGGCGTCGACGTGTGCGTCTCGTTGTTGCCCGCCATCATCGCGGTGATCTGACGTTTCGGTCCGAGTGTTTGGAACGGCGACTCGGGGGCGTAAACCAAAGGCTTGTCAGTGCCCGCGACTTGCTTCGCCTTGCCGAGCGCATGAAACGCCGCCTGGGCGTTGCCATTGAGCGCGACATCGGTGTGTGGGAACAGCAGTTGGAACCACGCGAGCCCGCCATTTCCCGCCACCAAATGGACGCTGCGGTTCGTCGTCGGGCAGGCAGCTTGGTCGGCCATTGCCGAGCCGCTGGTGTCCGAGAGGATGTTCAGGAAACGACTGCGCTCGAGTCCGAGCACGGCCGCGACGGTGGCGCTCCATCGCAAGAAGTCACGCCTGCCTGTACCGCGAAGTTCTTTGAGTCGGCGATCCATGACGCTTCTCCTATTATTCGCAGGTGTTGGCCGCCTCGAGGATCGAGGCGATGGCGATTTGTTGACCTTCAGCGACCGTGAGACCTTTTTGCTGGGCGACAGTCACCGCGTCGTTGGCGACAGTGACGTGGTTGTCGCTCGCGGGCTTGCCCATCAAACAGGATATCCCGTCCTTGGTGAACTTGCCTGAACCATCGATGACCTTGGTGTTGGGGCAAGCAGTCAGCGTGAGGTTTTTGCTCTGAATCTCGATCGCTGCTGCGACGAAGATGTCGAATTCTTTGGAGAGCGCCGCAGTCGAAGCGATCACGGCCTCTGGAACGCGGCCCGCGTAGTTGGCAACTCCGAGTGCTGCAGCGCCTTGGGTATAGAGAGCGCCCGCAGAGTTCTGCTGCTTGTTGGCAGTGTCGATGCCACGTGACTTCAAGATGGCGCCGAGTTCGGCGTAGGTGACCTTGGAGCACGAGTGCAGTCTCGCGATCACTTCAGGTGAACCGACCGTGGTGATGTCAGCGCGCACTTGAGAGGGATCAGTAATCCCGTTGTCACCCGTGTTCGGGTCATTGAAGTGGTGCTGCGTGTTGTCACCCGCTGCGAGCGAGTCGTCGTAGAGGCCAGCGCCGAGGAGTCGGTCGTTGGTTTCGGTCGCGCAGCCCATGGCAAAGATGCCGAGGGTTCCGACCAGGGAGAGAGCGAGGAGCTTCATAGCCATTGTTCCTTTCCTGATCAGAACTTGACGAAATCGTCAGCGGTGAAAATGTTTCTCAGCAAGCGCTTCACCTTGAAGCCGTTGCCAGTGAAGTCTTTGACGAGCGCATCAGTGACGACCGGGGGCACAGTGGCCAGATCGTTGACGACATCGCCGCGGCTCATCGCGTAGTTCCACTCACGCGCCACGAGGCAGCGCGCGACATCCGGGTCTGCAGCGACGGCCTTACCGAAGCTCGGCAGGTCAGTCACGACAGTGCCGTTTCGCCAGGACAACTTCTCGCCGCTCGGCAACCAATCTTGCAATTGCGCCGTGGGAGTTCCGGTCGAAGGAACCTTGACTGCGATCTGCGCTTGATAGGCGCCCTTGTCGTCGAAGTTCGCGAACAGTGGTGCTTGATGGTTCATCGTCGTGTGGCAGTTGGCGCAGACGACAGACGAAGTATCTTGGAAGTTGACCCTGATGTTGGCGCTCGCGCCGCCCGTGATGGTGTTGAAGCCCCAGGGACTCGTGTAGACGCCGCCGCCCATCGGAGTCGGTGTCGACGTGAATTCGGCCGGGAATTTCGAGCAAACGAACGTCTCTTGGACGAAGCGGACGCGACGGAAGGCCATGTTCGCGTAGTACTGCGACTGGATGCCTGGGTCGGTGAGCACGCCCGCGGTCGGCGCGTTGCCTGCGCAGTTTGCGTCCTGGAATGCACCGTTCATGTACGTCGGGCAGGTGTTGGTCGATGCCGTGAAGATGTCGGTGATCGGGCGATCATTGACGACGACTTCGGTGGCGAACGTCGCTGCGGTGTCGTAACTGGGCATGCCTTGTTTGGACGTGCCTTGTTGGCCGGTCTTGAGCGTGTCGCGCCACCACTGAATCTGACGCATCGTGAAACGCGGGTCGCTCAGCAGCGCATCGATCTTGGCTTCGTACGCAGCTTTGGTGGCTGGGTTCTGCGAGTCGGCGACCGCATTGATGTCCGCGAGCGCAGGCAACTCACCGACGAGCTTGAGGCTCGCGGTGCGAAGCGCCTCGCCGTAATTGATCTTGCGTTGATCAATGTTTGGGTTCGCGTTCGCGTTCGGGTCTCCGCCGTTCGAACCAGGTTGCGTTCCTGGAGGCGTGCCCCCAGCACCAGGGTTGTTCTGGTTCTGCGTGCCCGGATCGCCGAGTGAGCCTCCCCCGAGGGAGCCACTGTCCGAGCTGCCGCACGCGCTCATCGCAAAGGCGATCGAGGTGCCGATGGCCACGAGTGTTGCCGTTTTGATCGTCTTGATCATCATGGTGCCCTCACATCATTCCTTGTTGATCCAGGTCAAAAGCGCCTGATACCCGGGTGCGTTCGTCGATCCGAAAGGCTTGCCACCGCCGTGATTGAGGCCGCTGCCGGCGAGCGGAGCAAGCAAGAGATTGCTTTGAGTTTTGTTGGCCGTGTTGACCTTGAAGAGTACTTGCGAGCATGCGCCTGCGTAGTCGGGCGCGTTGCCCTTGAGTTTGGACATGTCGA
>JAYVXK010000806.1:0-4618 GCA_043785265.1 Myxococcales bacterium
TCTTCATCATGGGCACGGGTTACGTCTTCGTCCTCAAGGGTCTGAGTGCTCTCAAAGACTTCGATCCACTGCCTGCGCAAACCTTGGCGTCACTGAGGGATGATGCAGCCTGGGCGAAGGAGCAGATCCGATGAGCGCGCCCGACAAACCTCAGGGCACAGCCCAGCCTTCCGTAGTCGACACGGATCCCGACACGCTCCTCATCAAACAGGAGATCGAGAAAACTCGCGCGAGCATGTCCAAAACCATCGCGGCGCTCGAGGCCCGTCTCAAACCTGCGGACCTCCGACAACAGCTCGGAGTCGAACTGCAGCACGTCGAAGAGCGCGTGCGAGTGGTCGTTCGCGAGCAGATGGACGACGCCGAAGCGAAGGTAAAACGCGGCCTTTTCGACGCAAAAGAATCCGTCAAGGCGGACCTTCAACAGGCCTTCGACGGCGCGAAACAATCCGTTCGCGCAGCCACACTGGGGAAGGTCGAAGACCTCGCCACCGACATAGGAGACACCATGAATGACACTCGCGACACACTGGTCGACACCATCCGCCAGAACCCCATCCCAGTGGCGCTCGTCGGCGTCGGCCTCGTCTGGCTTCTGATGAACCGCAGCAACAAGACCAAGCGTTCGCGCGCATTGGAAGCGCATCAATACGGCCCGCCAGACGGCCACCAGACCAGTGTGGGACATGCGTCGAACGGAGCTGGGCATGTGCTGCACGATGTTCAACATGCCGCCCGAAACGTGGTGGGCGACATGAGTGCGGGTGTTGGTCACGCAAGCGCGACGGTTCGCGACGTTGCTCGGCAGGCAACCGGTGCTGCCTCCAACGCGCTGCACGACGCATCCGAGTTTGCGGGTCACGCACTCCATGGAGCTTCCGATTTGGCTGGTCAGGCTGGGGGTGCGGTCACGGATGCCGTACGCGCAGGTCGACAGGGAGCGCACCGCGCCGAGCAAGGTTTTCAGACCACGCTCCAGGAAAATCCGCTGGCGCTCGGCGCCGCCGCGCTGGCTCTCGGCGCGGTAGTTGGTTTTACGCTCCCGCGAACGCGTGGCGAAGATGCGTTGATGGGTGAGGCGCGCGATCGCGTGCTCCATCGCGCGGGAGAAGCCGCACAAGAAGCAGCCACTTCCGTCTCTCACTTCACCGAGCAGGCACTCGAGAGCGCAAAAAAGAATCTCCAGGATAGCGTCGCAAACGCCGTAAAATAGGCCGAGACGAACGCTGTCAGGATCGCGCTAGACTCCGCCAAACACCAAGCTACCGCCCGGCGTGCCGCGCACTACGTCGCCAAAAGATTTGACCTCAGCCAATCGCGACGGCGACAAGGGTCCTTGGCAAATGGCGGCTGCGTTCGCTTCGAGCTCGGCGTAGTTCGCGGGACCGGTGAGCACGACGTCTACTTTGGAGTGACTGATGGCGAAGCGGTAGCACTCGCCCGCGCTCATGGGTCCGAGGCCCTTCATGGGCTTGAGCAACTTGCCCCAACGCGTGGCCGTGTACGCGATGATGCCTGGTCGATCTTTTGCGTCGAGTGAGTCGAAGATGTCTTTTTCGGCTCCACGATGCGCGGCGTTGTAACGAATCATCAGAGCGTCGAGAGACAGCTCGTCGACCAGTTGCCGCGCCATGGGGCGATCATGGATGGAGACAGCGAGGGCCTTTACCTTTCCGGACTCTTTTGCTGCGCGCATCGCGGGCCAGGTGCCACCCGTCACGTACCAGTGCGCTTGCACCCAAAAGAGATGAAAGACATCAATGTAGTCTACACCGAATGCCTTGAGCGCCTTGTCGACCGCCCCGCGCACGCCAAACCCCGTGGGCACACTTGCACCCGCCGCAATGATCATCCGATCGCGATGACCCGCCTTGATCAGTCGACGCACCCCTTCGACGGCGCCACTCATGCCCGTTGTGATGAAAAAGTAGCGCACACCGAGTTCGTGGAATGCTCGCTCGGTGCTGTCCGCATCTATGCCGTAGGAGCCGGCTAGGCCGAGCTTGGAAACACTGAGATTCGAACGGCCGAGCGTGGTGTCCGGCACGAGAATGTTCTGCTGCACGGCGTGATGATAAGTCGTCCTCGCGCGCGCGCAGATAAAGAAACGTGAAGCCCGCCGTCGCCGTCGCCGTCCCCGCACCCGTCGCCGTTCCCGTCCCCGTCCCCGTCCCCGTCCTTCCCGTTCACGGCGGGTTGGGGATGTTTTGCGGGCCGTCTGTGATGTAGCGGCCCGCGAGTCCGCCCACTCCTTGGCCGCTCGAGATGTTGCCGAGGAGTACGTCGTCTGCGCTCAGTGCGCCGTTCACGCGCAGCACCCCTTGAGCGTCCTTAGCGAACTGAGAGGTGAGACGCGTGTTGCGGAGAGTCACGACTGGGCTCGTGACGAAGATGTCGACGGGGGCGTTGACGAACACTGCGGTGCCGTCTGGTTGGTCCACCACGCAACCTGTCGTCGTGAACTGGAAGGAGATGGGTGAAGTAGGATCTGCGATGAAGTCTGGATACTCGTCGGTCGACCCCGCGCGCTCGCTCGGCACCACGCACGCAGGCGCGGGCAAGAGGCGGCAAGCTTCGTTGCTCTTGCACGGTGTGGGGCAGCGATTTGGATCGGGATTGCGCGCCGCACGCACGAATTGAGCCTTGAACGCGCCAGTCTGGGTGTCGACGCGCAGACTCGCGAACAACTTCACTTGAGTACCGACCGGCTGTTTGACGTCGATGAGGAAGAAGTACTTGCCCTCTGCGGGCAACACCGTCGTCGGCTTGTTGCACGTGAGTTCGAACTGATAACCAAAGACGAGTTTGCGACGGACTCGAGTCGTCGTGCCTGCGCGATCCGCCAAACCACCTTCCACGATCAAGACGAGCCGTGGCGTGATCGGGAGCGCGGTCTTTGGAGTAATCGTCACCGTCTGCGCATCGTCCGAGATGGTGAGCGTGCCGCCGATGTCTGGATCGCCGTTGAGGTGAGAGAACAACAGAGAGAGCTTGCCGGGATTGCCGTTCGCGTCCGTGGTCTCATCGGCGAGTCGGCCGTGATCGTCTACGAGGTAACGCGCGATCTCCAGGTTGAGCGTGTTGGGATCGAACGGCTTGTCGAACGACACGATGATCGGGGCGGATGGATCGTGCAGCAAGCCTTCGCTGGACTGCCCCAGACGCGGCTCTGGTGGACCATCATAGATGTCGCAGCCGATCCCACTGAGCATCGCAATGAGGCAAAAACATAGGAGATGGTGCACTCTCATGGTGGCTCAAAAGAAGAACGTCGTGCGACCCTGCACGAGCACACTTCGCACGGCATAGCCGTCTTTGTTTTGTAACGCGTTGCCCGGAAAGAGCACGGCGCCTTCGAGGTCGAAGATGAAGTGATCGAGAAAGCGCCACTGGAAGCGACCATCGATCTCGGTGCCGTAGTAGCCACCCGGTTTACCGCCGGCGAAGTTGACGAGGTCGTCTTTGACGTCGACGCTGTTTCGATTTTGCAGCGACGCCACCGGGTTGATCAGCGGCACAGACGCCCACGCGAACATGACGCCGCCGCGAATCAGCACATTGCGATGCGGCCTAAAATCGACCTGAGGAAAGAGCGTGAATGCGTCAGTCATCGCGCCGCGAGTGTCGATGGACGTCGTGGGGAAGGTCGTCGCTCCGAGTCGCTTGAGGAGCTCGGTGCCCGCAGCTGCGGCGCGCGCCGTTTGAAACGCGAGCACATGCTTGAAGAGGAGGAGGCCCACGTTCGAGTCTTCTGCCCACAAGAACTGAGAGAGGGTCGCGCGCGCGCGTGGGTCGTCGCTCCCCGATGCGTAGTCGCTCTCGAAGTAGAGGGAGAAGAGTCTGTGATCATAACGAACGACACCACGGAACCCGCCCTGCAGAACGGGCTGATCAGCGGGCGGGTCGTTGGTGATCTTTTGATAGGCCTCACTGATCTCTCGCGTGGTGCCCACGTTGATGGCGCTGTCGAACCCAGCCTTGAAGTGTCCGAAGGTCGAATAAGCGCGCGCGCCCACGCTCTCGATCGCGGAGCCGTTCGACCATCGATGGACGTAGTAGGCATTCAAAAAGAGATCGGATCCGAGCGGGTGTTTGGGCGCGAGGAACCGCGCGACTGTCGCGATCTGATGAACGTCGTCGCTGAATGCTTGCGGATCTCCGGTGACGTACCTGTCGTACGTGATGCCTAGAAAAAAGCCGCGTTCAGCGCTCTTGTCACGCTTGCCAACAGGTTTGAATGCCTCGAGCGGTTTGGTCGCGAAGAGCACGCGATCTACCAAGTTGCCCGTGCGTGCGATTCCGAAACGGTTGGCTCGACCATCCCCGTCACTCGACTGCACTCCCATCCCGTCGATCACCGGCATGCGACCGACTCGCACCACACCAAACGGCAACACCACCTCCCCGTAGGCGCGTCGCATGTTGAGTGGAGTCGATCCGCAAAGACCATAACGGTACGAACTCGAGTTCAGCGGGTCGCCGCCGTTGTCGTACCTGACGCATGGCGTGCTCTGATTGGGATTGCGCGCGTTGATGTGCGCGCCCGAGTTCGGAGCGGGCCCATTCACGAGCGACCCGTTGTCTCCCCAGAGCACGCCATCGAGCATGTCTGCGCTCA
>JAYVXK010000807.1:0-4616 GCA_043785265.1 Myxococcales bacterium
GACCGATCGCGCGTTGGCGCTCGGCATCAACACGTTCGCTGGCAAGGTCACCTGCGAAGGCGTCGCGCAAGCGCACAAGATGGAATACGTCCCCATCGAGAAGGCGTTCGGCTGATCGATCCGTCGTTGCTCGTCGGCGTCGAACTCTTGAGTCTCGACGCCGGCAATACGGTCATCTTTCTCGATCACGCGCGCCTCGCGTCGATCGCGAATGAGGCAGGATTTGGCTCTGTTTCGCGGGATCGTTTGATCGTCGCCGAAGGCGAAGCCAAGCGTCTCGCGGCCGATCCAAACGCGATGGTCGATCCTGCGTGGCGCGAGCGCGGTGAACCTGGCGCGGCGGGTTGGGGTCGGATGGTGGCGACGATGCTCGCACGCACGGGTGTCCTCGAGAGTGCGTTGCCTGCCTTGATGTCACGTATCTGGGCGAGTCACGTCGACTTCAACTTGTGGTCACTCGTACCCGAAGGCTTCGCGCCCGCGATGCACGCCCTGCGCGCGCGCGGAATCAAGACGGCCATCGTGAGCAACTCCGAAGGCATGCTCGATCGACTGTTCGATCGACTCGGCATCAGCGATTGCTTCGACGCGCTCGTCGACAGCGGACGAGTCGGTCACGAGAAGCCAGGAGCGCGCATCTTCGAGATCGCATGCGAGCGAACTGGCAAAACGGCCGATCACGCTTTGCATCTCGGAGACACAGTCGCAACCGACGTGATCGGGGCACGCGCCGCGAACATGCGAACCGCGCTGATCGATCCGTATGATCACTACGAAGGCTTGTTTGTGGATGTTCCGCGTGTGCCGGGTGTCGTCGAGGTCGCCCTTGCGCTGCTCGCTCGCTGAGAGTCGTTGCACGCTTTGCGCACGATCCAGACGACGAGTCCGATGGCGACCACACTCACGCCAAGTTCGATCCACGATCTCGCTGAGATGTTTTTGACAGCGTCGAAGAGCCGTTGTCCAAAAAAGCTCATGAGAAAAAGCGGCAGAACGTAGCCGGCCAGAGATCCCCAAAAGTGCGTCCAGAAGCGCACCTTCGAGATGCCAAAGAACGCATGCAAAAGCGGAGGCATCCAGAAGACGATGCGCAGCACGAACACAGTCACCAGCGCGCGGCGTGCGAGCGCGTCGTCGTACTTGCGAAATCGGTCCGGAATTTTGGCCGAAATCCAATCGCGTGCGACGAAGCGCGCGAACGAGAAGCCGATGATGCTCGCGCACATCGTGGCGGTCATCGACAGCGCGAAGGCGATTGGCCAAGGCCAAATCAATGACGCAGCGACAACGAAGATCGTGCCCGGAACGCCGAACGGTTGGAGCAGCGCGTACGCAACGATGAACGCCACGTAACCCCAGACGCCGAGCGCTACCAACGCTTCGCCAAAGTGATGCGGGTCCTTGAGCTGCTCGAAAATACCGAGTTGCTGCGCAACGACCACGACCGCGAGCACCAAAACGACCGCGGCAATCTTTGCGCTGGTCATGGAGCGAACAGACGGGCGCACGCTCGAGTTCGTACCATGTTCGCGGCGCACGCTCGAACGAAGACGGCTGGCTCCTTATGGACCTATACTCTCCGCCTCAATGCCCAACCACCTCATCGCCGTGCTCCCCGGGGACGGCATCGGTCCCGAAGTCATCGCTCAGGCCACTCGTTTGCTCGGACTCTATCGAGACGTCCGTGGGCTACCGCTCGACCTTTGGCACCTTGATCTCGGCGCTGATCGCTATCTGAAAGACGGCACCACCTATCCCAAGGAGATCGCAGATCGCATCGCCAAAGACGTGAGCGCCGTGCTGTTGGGTGCGCTTGGTGATCCACGCGTGCCTGGTCTCGAGCATGCGCGCGACATTCTCTTTGGGATGCGCTTCGGTCTCGATCTCTACGCGAACGTGCGACCCGTCAAAGCGCTCGCTGATCGTCTCGTGCCTCTCAAAAACCGCACCGCCAAAGACGTGGATTTCGTCGTGTTCCGCGAGAACACCGAAGGCAGCTACGTCGGCATGGGCGGGCAGTTCAAGCGCGGCACACCAGACGAGATCGCGATCGGCGAAGACCTCAACACACGCAAAGGCGTAGAACGGCTGATTCGCGCCGGATTCGAGCACGCGAAGACTCACGGCAACAAGACCGTGCACATGGCAGACAAGTCGAACGCCATGAAGCACGCGCACGAACTTTGGCAGCGAGTCTTCTTCGAGGTCGCCAAAGAGTACCCAGGCATCGAGCCCAAGCACGTGTATGTCGACGCGCTCTGTCTGTACCTCGTGCAAGATCCGTCGCCGTTCGAGGTCGTCGTCACGTGCAATCTGTTTGGCGACATCGTGACTGACCTTGGTGCGGCGCTTCAAGGTGGTTTGGGAATGGCAGGCAGCGCGAACATCCACGCGAGCGATCCCAAACGCGTCGCGATGTTCGAGCCAGTCCATGGCTCTGCGCCACCATTGGCCGGAAAAGACGTCGCCAATCCGATCGCCAGTTTTCTGACCGTGGGCATGATGCTCGCTCACCTCGGCTGGCCAGACGAAGAGCGTCGCATCGAGAGCGCGTGTGCTCGTGCGATTGAAGACAAGCAGTGCACGCGCGACGTGGGCGGCGAACTGGGAACGCGTGCGACCGGTGACTACCTGCTGGCGGAGATCAAACGATCGTTTTCGCCGTGAGCACGGCGCGCGCTTTGGGCTGACGCATTCCTGCCATGAGACCTCGCAACGGGACCGAGCGCACCGGCTCTTCTTGGAGTCCCTCGCGCCGCAAGAGGGCATTGGCTGCCAAGAGACCGCTGGCGCACGCGGCTTCGAGAAGCATGGCTGGGAATGGCAACTTCACCCAATCGCCCGCAAAAACAAGCCCAGGAACACCATCCGTCGTCGGTCGCGCTGCGTGCATCCCAACATGGAACGCGGTGAAGTCGCCGCGCAGTTGCCACACCTCGTGACGAATCGAATAGCCAGACAACTCAGGGAAGAAATGCACCATCTCGTCGAGCATCGCCTGCTTGAGCGTGGGCTCATCCATCTCGTCGGGCACCGCATAGCAATGCAGCTCGAGCACCGCGCCGCCATGCGCCTCTACCCAGGCTGCGCTCTCGCGCTCGATGCGATCATAAACGGCGAAGGCATCGAGCACCTGCACGCGATCGGTGATGACGAACACGGGGATGTCGCGACGCGGTGCCTTGTCGATCCAGATGCGCATCACGCCATACCGCTGACCGGCTGACAATTGCGCGAAGCGATCGCGGAGATCGATCGGCAGACCTTTGGCGTTGATGACGATCTCTCTGGCGCTGACGACATGAGTCGCGAGCACGACGGCGTCGAAGCTTTCGCCGTCGATCAAGAACGTGCCGTCTGCATGAGACAATGATTTTGTGGCTGTTTTGAGCCTGATTGTTGCGCCGTGCTCTTCGAGTTCTTTGCGAATGGGCGCGAGAATGCTCGGCTCGTAGTCGCACGGTGGGTAGTCGTAGAGCAGACCGCCATCGTGACCGAGATAGTAAAAGTGGAAAGACTTGAGGAGCTCGCCCATCGAGAGTTTGTCTGCGTCAGCGAAGAAGGCGCGCGCGAAAGTATCGAACGCCAGTTTCAAGCGCGGCGGCACCTTGGCCACCTCGACGAAGCGCGCGAACGAGAGATGGTCGTACCGATCGAGTGTCGTGCCGTGATCGTATTCGAGGAAGACGCCATAGAGGTCGCGACCCGGTGCTGCGAGCGCGTCGCGAAGCGAAAACACTTTGGCACGCGCGAGAGCGAGCAAGTTCAACACCGGGGTGCGATTCTGCGCGCCAAAGCGAACCTCGCCCTTGTGCTTGTCGATGATGACGTAGTCACCGATGCGCGCCCAGTCGCGACGAGCGCCTACAGATTCGAGAAAGGCATGCAGGTTGTGATAGTGCGGAAAAAAGGCGTGAAAGCCGTGGCTGACCCACACGCTCTCGGTCGGCGTGAGTTGAACACGCCAGCTCCCGAGCTTGCCGCCGATGTAGTCGTTCGACTCGAGGAGCGTCACTTCGAAGCCTCGTCGACAGAGAGTGACCGCGGCGGTCAATCCAGCGACGCCTGCGCCAATCACCACGACTCGCTTTCGGGTCTGGAGTTTTTTTGGCAGTCCGCGGTCGACGACGTTCGCGTCGCGCACATAACCACCGAGCCTGTACCGAATGAGCCTCGCCAACAACGAGGGGCCAAGTAACCAGGCGGTGACGATGGCAAGCGCGAGCGCCGCGAGCCAAACGCCGAGAGTCATGGTCCGACTTGTTGTCGCAACAGCTCCATCAGTTCTTTGCGCGACGCCTCGGGCATCGGACCTTCATAGGAGAAGATGATCTTGCCTTCGCGCGAATACAAAAACACATTGCTCGATCCGCGCTTCACCGAAAAACTTCGCGAGAGAGCGCCGTCCCAGTCGCAAAAAATGGGCGTTCCTGCTTTGCGAGACTCGTCTTTGATCGCATCACGCACGTAGCCGCGCGCGGGCCAGTAGTTCCAGCCGGTCAGGTCTGCCATGGCAAGCAAGACGGCTTTGTCCTTGTAGGCGTCTCCTTTGGCGACCTTCGCGAGTTCGTCTTTGAAAGACTTGTTCTCGGTTGCGGAGTCTTTGTCTTCGTACA
>JAYVXK010000808.1:0-4614 GCA_043785265.1 Myxococcales bacterium
GAAGAAAAAGAAGTCTACGAAGGGCTCGTTCGAAACGCGGTCTGGCTCACTTGCTACATGCTCAACATTCCGCGCGAGCGTCAGCCCAATTGGAATCTGCAGACGCAAACCTACGAGCCCTTCTTGTTCGTCGACGAAGCGCTGGCCGCGCAGATGGTCTTTGTCTACCAAGAGGTCGCGCAAAACTTCGCTGGCTCGTTCGAAGAACTCGCGTCGGTATACGGTCGCAAAGGCGGCGACGGTCCGGACACGTTGCGTGTCGCTTCGATCGACGTAGGTGGCGGCACGAGCGACGTGATGATTGCAGAATACACCGACAAGCAGCCTGGCACGGGCACGTCGCTCGGCATCACCAAGCTCTTCCAAGACGGCGTCTCTGTCGCTGGCGACGAGGTGTGTCGCGCGATCGTCGAAGACATCGTGATGGCACAAGTGCTCACACAGCTACCTACGCCATCGTCTCGTGCAAAGCTCGCGCACCTCTTTGGAGAAGGCGACGGCGGGCACGGTGCGGCATGGCGAAGCTTGCGAGCCAAGCTCGTGCCCTATTTTTGGCTGCCTTTGGCGCGTTGCTATTGGTCGCTCGCGGAAGGTTTCGAGCCGGCGGATCACAACCCCGACAAGCTCTATCGCCCACAAGAAGTGTTTGCGCTCTTCTCGTCGTTCGCGTGGTCACCTGCCGTCGTCGAAGAAGCCGACAAGTTTTTGTCCACGGTGGTGCCTGAGTTTCCGGGGCTGTCGAATGTGTTCTTGCGACTCGATCGAGCCGCGGTCGATCAAGCAGCGATGAGTGTCCTGCGCGAACCGCTGCGGCGCTATGCAGACATCATCGCGCAGTTCGATGTGGATCTGCTCGTGCTTGCCGGCCGCACGAGCGCACTCAAATGCGTGCGTGATGTTTTCGTCTCCGAGATGGCTGTCAGTCCCGCGCGCATCAAGACGATGTCGAACTACGCGGTCGGCGAGTGGTACCCGTCCAAGTGGCAAGAGGGCGGAAAGATTCGCGACCCAAAGTCCACCGTCACGGCGGGCGCTGCAGTGCTCCACCTCGCCAGCAAAAATCGCCTGCCGGGCTTCTTACTCGATCATGTGACGGACGCTCCACGCGCGCCGATTTACGGTTTGTATCAAGACACCGAGCCGCACATCGCACGCCAAAACGAGCTGTTTCGCGAGGGATCAACGAGCCCGTCGTTCATGTACACGAGCAACATGATCGTGGGCTTCCGCAATGTCGATTCACCGGAGATGGACGGTTCACCTTTGTTCGAAGTGCGACCCGCGACCAAAGACGTGGAGGGCGCCCTGCTCGAGGACCGCGTGTCTCTACGGTTCTCGCTGAGCGACAACGGTCAGATCGCAATCAAAGAGGTGAGCTCGCAACGTCAGGTCTACTCGTTCGGACCAGACGACTTCGTGCTCGCGCTCAAGACCATCACGACGGACCGCTATTGGCTCGACAGCGGCGTCCTAAAGGGTGCCATTCGATATGTGTAACTTGCACGAACTTGGACCATGCGCGGAGCAGGGCTACACTTCTCCCTCGGGGAGGACACTTTGAAACTTTCTTCTGGCTTGGCGTTACTCGGTTTGGGCGTGCTCGGCGTCGCGATCGCGTGCGTGGGGAGTTCCACACCTCCACCAGCGGCAAGCGACATCACCTGCAAAGGTTACTGCGATCAGATCATGGCCAAGTGTTTGGAGAATGACCAGGGTACGAACAACCTGGTCTTCAAAGACAACGCGACTTGTCTCGGCATGTGCCAAAACATTCCGCTTGGCACTGTGAAGGACAACGCGGACACGATCGGTTGTCGGCTCGCGAATCTGTCCAACGTCGATGATCCGCACACGCCTCAAGAGCGACACAGCTTCTGTCTCGAAGCGGCTGCTTTTGGCTGCAATAGTCCTTGCGAAGCGTTTTGCACGCTCGACGCAAAGGTCTGCCCTGGCACGCTCTTTCCGTACAAAGACCACGCCGATTGCCTCGCGCAGTGCAAGACCTACGACCCGACGTTCACTGGACCATTCGTGGGCGCGACCGGCAACAATCTGCAGTGTCGCGACTACCACATGGAGAACGCCGTCGTGAGTCCTGCCGCGCAACAAACCCATTGCCCGCACACGGGCGTCGGCCAACTTGGGTTTGGCACTGCTCTCTGCCACTCGGCCGTCAACGACGCAGGCCCCGACTCGGCTGCCAGCGACGCAAGTCCCGAGTAGACGTCAGTCGTGCACGATCACTCGCGTACCCGGATTCGCATTCGTGGCGCGCACACCATGCCATCCCTCGGGTAAGCGCGGCCCGACCCACTGAAACAAATTCTTCGCGTCGAACGGCGTGAGGTTGATGCAACCGTGACTGCGTTGGTGACCAAACGCGCTGTGCCAGAACGCACCGTGCAGCGCGATTCCGCCGTGAAAATACATGACCCATGGCACGTCTTGAATCGAGTACGTGCCATCGCCCGCGCTGTCGTCGTCCATCGTCGCGGCGATGTGTTTCTCGCGAATCGAGAAGTCACCACGAACCGTGTGATGATCTTTGGTCTTGTCGTCGCTCTCTTTTCCGCTGCTCAAGATCGTCGCGTACGCGGGCTTGTCGCCGTCGAAAGCCACGAGTGATTGCGTCGTGAGATTGATGTCGATCCATTTGTCGCCCGGCGCGAGATCCTTCGGCGCGGGCCCGGGGTTGGTGAACGTGCCGTCGAGATCACGCATCCACCAGCCATCGGTCGTCTCGTAATATTTTTTGTAGTCGACCTCGACCCTGTTGCCCGTGAGCGACACGATCGAAAATCGGTCGACGTGCTCGGTGCGTTTCATCTTCTTTTTGTCGGCGTCGTATTTGAATTTCCAAGCCTTGGGCAGCAGGATCCACCCAAGCGGCAACTTGCGCGTCTCGGTCGGGCTCTCGAAATTCACGCCCTCGAACTCGGTGACGGACGTGTGCACGAGGATGTCTTCGATCGGGACGTAGAGTTCGCTCGTCGTCTCCCAGAACTTGTTCCAGTTCTTCTTCTCTTCGTGGTCGAGCGAAATGTAGAAGCCCTTGACCATGCGCATCGCGACGATGTCGTTGCCCTTGTCTCTCAAGTCGTCGAGGCTGACCGTGGGCTTCTGCCCGTTGTGATCTTGCAGGTACCAAGGCACGTCGCCGTTGTCGTCGTTGACCGCTTCTTGTTGCGCGCGTGCCAAATCTCCCGGCCGGGTCTTGCCGACCATCAAGCCCTTTTCTTTTTCGTCTTTCTGTTCGGGCTTGGGAAGCCGACGATACATCGGCGCGCCGTTGACGAGATTCATCCCATATTTATAGGGGAGCGGCCCCTCTGTGAGCGGTGGCGACGGTGGATGCTGCAGTTCGGGATCGTTCGGATCGCGTGTGAGAAATTTTCCGCACACGAAACCGCCAGCTTCGAGTTCGTACCAATCTTCGTGGCAGTTTGGCTTCTTGATTGGGTCGGGCTTGATCGCGACGTGCGATCCTTTGCGGAGGTAACCAAGCCGAATGACAGTCTTGCGTTCGTCAGCCGCGCGCGTCGGATCTCTCGGCGGCCATTCGGTGTCGCTGAAGATCGGCGATGGCGAGTGCATCACGTACGCAATGGGCGCATCGGCCGGCGGCGCGGTTGCATCTGCAGATGGTCCCGAAAGCGCAACGACAGCATCGACATCGCCGTCTTGCGCCACCGTGTCGACGATGGCTGGAGCGTCGTGGTGACACGCCGCGAACAAAAGGAGCAGCAAATGCCGGGGCTGCATCACACGCGAGTACGCCACGAAGGCGTCGAGAGCAACATTTTGCGCACCGCAGGACGGCCGCGAAGACAAGTGGCACATGGTCGCCTTTTGGTTTACAGTGTAACCGATGAGAATTCCGCAGAAGGGCGTTGCCAAGGACGCACTGCTCAGCGCTCTCGAGTCGGCACGCGACAATGATGCAGACTGGAGGAAGGGCCGCACCTTCAGTTTGGTTTATTGGGCGGGCAATGACGTGCTCGAACTGTTGCACGACGCGTTCATGAAATACTTTTCAGAGAACGCTCTCAACCCACTCGCCTTTCCCAGTCTCAAGCGATTCGAATCAGAAGTAGTGGCCATGGCTGGCAACCTGCTTGGTGGTCCTGCTGATGTTGCAGGGTCGATGACGAGCGGCGGCACTGAGAGCATCTTGATGGCAGTCAAGACTGCGCGCGATTGGGCTCGCGCGAATCACCCTGAAATTACGGCACCGGAGATGATCCTGCCGATCAGTGTCCACCCGGCGTTTCAGAAGGCGGCGCACTACTTCGGTGTGCGCCCGGTGCACGTTCCTACCGACGCAGGCCTTCGGGCTGACATGAATGCGTATCGCGCAGCAGTCACCAAGCAAACCATCTTGCTGGTTGGTTCGGCTCCGGCGTATCCGCACGGAGTCATCGATCCCATCAATGAGATTGCGGCGCTCGCCGAGCAACATGGATTGCTCTGTCACGTCGATGCGTGCGTCGGTGGCTTCATGTTGCCCTGGGTGAAAAAACTCGGCTACCCCGTGGCCGACTTCGACTTCAGCGTGCCTGGCGTCACGAGTATGTCCGCTGACCTCCACAAATACGGATTCGCTGCAAAAGGCGC
>JAYVXK010000809.1:0-14340 GCA_043785265.1 Myxococcales bacterium
GCAAAGGACGAGTTTCTTGCAACTGTTTCGCATGAACTCCGCACCCCACTCAACTCCATCCTCGGGTGGGCGGTGATCCTACGGCGGTGGGAGCTCACGAAGGAGATCGACCGCGGACTCGAGGTGATTGAACGCAACGCGCGCGCTCAAGCACGACTCATCGAGGACGTGCTCGACGTGTCGCGTGTCATCAGTGGGAAGCTTTCGCTCACTCTGGGTCCCGTCGATGTAGCAGGCCATCGACCTCGCGGTGGCGGGTGTCCGACCCGAGGCAGACGCAAATGGTGTCAGTGTAACGGTTGGCGCATTCGACAGCGCCTCGAAGATACCCATCATCGCGGACGCCGATCGAATTCAACAAATCTTTTGGAACTTGTTGAGTAACGCGGTGAAGTTCACGCCGAAAGGTGGAATGGTGACCGCACGAATCGAGCGAGTGGACGCGGAGGTCCGCATCGAGATCAAGGACACCGGGGAAGGAATTCGTCCTGATGTGCTACCCACTGTCTTTGATCCTTTTCGTCAAGCTGACAGCTCCACCACGCGGCGACACGGTGGACTTGGACTGGGTTTGGCGCTCGTGAAGCAACTCACACAAGCTCACGGTGGAAGTGTCGAGGCCTCGAGCGAGGGCGTCGGACGGGGCGCGACATTCGTGCGTTTGCCCGCCAAAGCGATGGTTCCGGCGGTTCGTCGCCGCATCACGACGCCCATGCCGTCTGCACTCAAGGCGTGGCCGGCTGACGCCTTACCCCGGCTTGATGGTCTCACGGTGCTGGTCCTCGACGACGAGGTCGACGCGCGCGAACTCATTGGCGAAGTCCTGCGCGAATTCGGAGCCACGGTCCACCTTGCCACCTCTGCGAGTGTCGCTCTCCCACTGGTGAGCCGCATCCGACCTGATGTCGTCGTGAGCGACATCGGCATGCCGGACATGGATGGCTATGGATTCATTCGTGCCCTTCGCGCGATGCCATCAGAACACGGCGGGCGAACACCCGCGCTTGCTCTTACTGCGTACTCGCGAGAGGAAGACTCCAGGCGCGCGTTTGCTTCAGGCTACCAGCGACATATCGCGAAACCGATCGACACTTGGGAACTCGTGTCTGCGGTGGTCAACCTCAGCGGCCGAACCATCAACGCTTGACTGATACCCTGAGCGTTGGTCGCGGTGGGCGGGATCGCGACGTTGCATGGAAGGTCAAGCAACGAACCCGAGCCTCAGCTCCCAGCCCTCCGTTGCGGTCGCAAGGTGCACTTTCGCTCACGCAGCTTGGGTGAAGGTTGGAATCGGATTCAAGAATGGCGGCAGTCGAACGGCCGACCTTGGGAAGATCTTGGGTCTTCCCAAGGCCGTGGGCGTCTTCGGAGCTTGGCGATTTCTTTGCCTGCGGTAGGCTTGGAGACGATGAAGCGTTCGTTCACGATATCGACTGTGTTGCTTGTGGCGTGCGTCGGTCCTGAAAGGAACGTCACGCAGCCGGTGTCGAGTGAGGTGCAACCCGTCCCATCGCCACCCACTTACTCCGCAGTGCAACCCGACGCGGCGCCGCGTTTGAGACGTTTGCACGCGGAGGGGACGAACGGGGCTGTAGAGGTCGTGATTTGCAACAACGTGGGCAACAAATCGCTCGGCCTGCTCGTGGTGACGACCGCCGGATCGGCGCAGCGAATCGAGCTCCCAGGGACCGACGCAGCGACGCCGGATGACAGGGTCCGCTTGCTCGACGTCGATCACGATGGCTTACCGGACCCGCTCGTTGGCGTCATGCCCGACCGGCGGGGCTCGGTGGTCGCCCCCGTGACTGTTTTTCTGACGAGCACGCTCTCTGGAAGCCCCAACGCACGAGGACAGGGAGACTGCACAGAGTCGCTGACGCCCGACGAAGGAAGCGAGGGCTTCGTCGTGCACGCACAGAGCCTCGACGACGCAGCGAGAATGCTCGCCGTGGTGCCCCAAGCGGCTCCCACGAGCCAGCAGGCTTGCGCGTACGTCGAGGGCGCCACGCGCAGCCAATTCGAGGCCTTCGGATTTCCCGGCTCGTCGGGGGTGTTGCAGCATAAGAGTCAAGCGGCCAATGCACTTCTCAAGTGCAGCGCAAAAGTACGCGACGGAGCTGGCTTCTTGAATCCTGTGATGTCGTGCGACTCATTTCGTCCATTCTGCCGTTTCGGCCTCGCGTCGGGCGATACCAGCGTGCCTGACACGGAGCGACGCTTTTGGTTCGACCTCTCGCAAAAACGTTTGATGGTGATCGGAGTTCCCGAGCTCTGACATGGACATCCCTACGAAGGGGATTGCTCATGGACTCTGAGCTCGTTGAACGGTTGCTCTGGGTGACGAAAAACCCGCCATGCGCGCGCAACCGTCACATCGACGCCGGGCAGGCGCCCGCGCCGACGCGCGCCAGCGGCAGTCTCCATGCGCCCTGCACCGATGTCGAGCCCGCGGACGTAACCTGCCGTGCGCTTGAAAGAGATGAGCCACCTAGGATTGGACGCCGTGAAAGTGTCCAAGTACGAAGGGTCGAGCTCGATGATGCGCTCGGGGCCCTGCACGAGCACGAGCTTGCCACTGCGAACGCACGCCGTGAGCCGTGCGTCAGCCTCGTCGCTCACGTACTCGCCCTGCAGCGCTTCGAGTGCGCTTGGATCGGGTTGCCACGCAACGACACGCGAGAGCTGCACAGCGCCGCCTGCAGCGAACGTGAGTCGGAGTCGAGAGGGAACTCCGCCGTTCTTGTCCAGCGCCACGACATCGAGGCGAGAGCCACGCTGCGTTCTCAATGTCGCCTCCGTGTCCGCGCAGAACGTGAAGTGAACGTCCTCGAAGTCCGCGCGGCTTCCCAGACTCAACTCCCAGCTCTCGGTTGCAGCCGCAAATGGGCTGCCTCGCGGCTACTCCGGCCACTCGCTCGTCGAACTCACTATAGATGCGCCAGCTGTACACTCCTAGCGTGCCGCCAGGGCTATGTCCCAAGAGAGAATCCTAGCCGCGTTGCGTGACGCTCGCGAGACGCGAGCAACGCAGAGACGTCCCAGCCCGTCGCACGCTAAGCTGGCCGGCCATGCGATACGAGTTCACCAAAGCACGTAGCTCGAAGTTCTAGGAAATCATGAACACGGACCCCGTGCTTAAGAACCTGCTGTTTCTTTACGCAGGTATCGCTGTCATCAACGTAGCGATCTCGGTGGCGCTTTGGGCCCGTGAGCGCAGCACGCTGTACCGATGGCTCGTATTCGCTTGGGGAAGCTTGATGGGATCGCTCATGGCGCAAGGTGCCCTCAGCCGCGGGGACCTTCCCATCATCACCGGCTTCCTCTCCGCGTTCGCGGCGAACCTCTGCTTCGCTCAGTTGCTGGGCGCGGTCGGAGCGGTCCGCGTCCCGTCGCGTACGTACCTACTGGTCCTTGGTATCGGATTCGCCCTCACGGTGGTCGCGTGGAAGGCGGGGGGCGGCTTCACGGTGATGGCGCTGCCATCGGCGCTGGCCGTTTCGCTGCCATGCCTGGCAACGGCGGTCCTGGTCGTTCGCAAGCGCCACGCCATGAGCACATCGACCATCGTCCTCGTGATGGGCTGCGTCCTGTTCTCGCTCCACAACATCGACTTTGCGTTTCTAAGGCCTTTGCCGACAATGGCGACGCTTGGTTTCAGCATCGCCATTCTCGTCGCTTTCGCGCTCTCGGTCGCCGGTCCTGCGGTAGCCCTCGAACAGGTGACGGAGCAACACGTCCGACTGGCGACCGAGCTCGACGTCGCGCGCCGCATTCAGGCTCTCATCCTTCCACAAGACCAGGAGTTGCCTGGCATGGAGGTCTCCTGTCACGTGCGGCCCGCGGCGTCCGTCGGCGGGGACTACCTCGATCTCCACCTCGACGGCGACCGCTCTTGGTTTCTCCTCGGCGATGTGACGGGCCATGGGCTGGGCGCTGGCCTGGTGATGCTCATGGCACAGAGCACGATGAGCACCCTACTGCAGGCGCGTCCGGAGCTTTCTCCTCGCGAGCTCAACTACCTCGCCAATCGAATTCTCGCCGGAGCGCTCGCTCGCCTGAAGGAGCGCCGGCACCTCACGGCGATCTCCATCCTCCGCGTGCCGGGCAATCGCCTCGTCATTAGCGGCAGCCACGAGGCGCTCCTCGTTTATCGCGCAAGCACCCAGAGCGTGGAGGCGCTGCCTTTCAGCCACTTTCCCGTGGGGCTCGGGTACCAAGGCAAACTTGGGCAAGAGGCCTTTCAAGAAGAGCCGCTCGACATGGCCCCTGGGGATGTTCTGCTCGCGTTCACAGATGGGATCACGGAGGCCGCGCGCGAGGGCGATCCCCGCCGTGGTCTCTTCGGCACAGCCCCGCTCGAGGCGGCGCTGATCCGTCACGCGCGCGCGCCGCTGGAACGGCTCAAGGCTGATCTCCTCGCCCAGCTCGAGGTCTTCACGGGCGGCGTCTACTACGACGACGTGACGCTCCTCGTCTTGCGTGCTCGAGAAGAGCCCGCATGAAGGTGAGCGTGAAGATCGCCGAAACCCGGGAAGACGTACTGAGGTGTCAGTACTTGATCGCCGAGGTGTACAACCGTGAATACGAAGTTGTCTTTTCCGAGGATCACTACGACCTCGACGCGAAGATCGAGCCTTGGCCCCACCGATATCTCATGGTCATGTGCGGGCCGCAGCTGGTCTCCACCGTCGGTCAGTACTTGAAGCAGACGTATGTCGAACGGTTCGGCGCGGTGACCCACGGCGACGTCGCGCAGATACTCGAGGGTGCTGGCGCCCTCGACCGGTATTCTCCCGAGCGGCTCCGCGAACTCACGAAGCTGGTCGTGGCCAAGGAGCATCGTGGTCAAGGGCTGGCGCTATTTACGCTCGGCGCCGCGCACTCGCGCATTTTTTGCCAGATGGAAGCGACAGCGACCGCGCCCGCGCTGCTCGTCTTTTGCTCCAAGCGGTCGATCGTTCAGAAGATGCACGTGCCACTAGGGGTGAACACCCGGCACATCAAGCCGTTCCCTTTTTACAAGATCCACGAGCTGTACCGCTCGGAGGATGATCCCATGGACAGTCGGTTGATCGTGCCCGAGCTCGATATTCCCACGAGCTGGTTTGAACTCGCCGTCCCGGGCGAATACGAAACCACGAAGCTGGTGGAGGGCAAAGCATGACCCCGCGCATCGTCGGTTTCTTTGCAGATCCGTCGGCTGACCACCCGCCGCTCACCTCGCTTGATCTTGGCTTTCCGGCGCTCGACCTGGTCGTTCAGTGGCACCGATGCGGGATGACCGCGGACTATTTCGCCGACTACTTGGCGTGTTCCTTCGAACACAAGGAGACGGCGCGGACGGTCCTGTCCACCATCGCCAACGAGTTGCTCGAGAACGCAGCCAAGTTCAGCGGCGACAAGAAGCGCTGGGTCCGCATCGTCGCCCGGCACTTCGGGAGCGTCGTGGAGTTCGCCACCGAGAGTGACGCCGAGCAGCGCCACCTCGTGGGTCTCGAGGGCCTTTTGGGCGAGCTGGCACACGAGTCGGCCGAGGTGCTCTTCGCGCGTCGCGTGGAAGCGAGAGCTCGAAATGGACTCGGCCTGCTCATCCTGGCAAAGGACTACCGAGCGAAGCTGGGCGCCCGGCTGATGCCTCCGGACGCGGAAGGCCTCGTGCACGTGACTCTCCACGCATCTTTTCCCGTCGAGGAGATTGAGCAGCGATGACGGACTATAGCGTGGAGTGTCGTGTCGGGATCGCGGTGCTGCAAGGCGTGTTTCGCCTCGAGACGCCAGAGGCGTACGACCGAGTCTTCGGACCCGTGAGCGAGGGTCTGGCAGCGTCGCCCTCCGGGTACACGGTGGACCTCACCGACGTCGTGCTGATGAACAGCTCGGGGATCCGCGCTCTCGGGGACATGGTTCTCCGCGCACGGACCGCGGGAACGCCCCTTGTCTTCTGCGGCAAAGCCGACGTGCCCTGGCAGAAGAAGACCGTCGCGTCCCTTCAGCCGCTCTACGAAGGCCTCACCGTGAAGCTCCGTTAGGAGGACGCATGACACGCCCGACTCACAGCCTGAGACCGCTCTTGCTCGACGTGGCCACCGCCCACCGCGAACGCACGCTTACGTACGCGGCAGACGGTACTGCGCTCTTACGATTGGCGGAGCTGCCCGAGGCTTCGTTCGCGCCGCACCATCAATTCCCGGCCATTCGCGCCACGTTCGACGACTTGAACAAAGCACTGTCGTCGCTCGCCAATTCACCGCGACTGGAGGGCGGCCGGACCCTGCGACAGGTCTACGAAGAGGAGTTCGAGCACTACGAAGTCCTCGTTCGCCAGGCCCAGGCCGAAGGGAAGGTCGAGCCCGACTACGGAACCTACTTGGTCGATTTCGCTCACGGCGATCTCTACATGGTGGCGCCCGAACGCTGGCACAAGCTCGCGCTCGTCACGAGCAACGCGAAGCTGCTTTCTGATCCCGAGGGGCGGCTCTCCTGGAAAGAAATTCGCGACAAGCTAGAGGGCGCGGTAGTCGGCTTCGCGGGGGTGAGTGTAGGAGGGAACTTGCTCGAGGGCTGGCTCCGTGAAGCCAGGCCGCGCCAAGTGAAGGTGGCAGACCCCGATTGGGTCGAGGTCACCAATCTCAATCGGGGCGAGCGCATGTCGCTACGCCACGTGGTCGCGAGTCGCGCGGCGCGCTTCGACGTGAAGAACCCCTACGATGTCCCAAGGGTTTCGAAATCAGAGTACGTCGCGTACGAAGCCCAGATGGTCGATCCCTATCTCGACGTCTTCGTCTACAACGACGGCCTCACGCGGCAAAATCTGGAGCGCTTCTTCGTGGGCGACGGGGCAGGGGAACCACCGATCGACATCTTCGTCGAAGAAATGGACAACTTGGATCTGAAGATCCTGTCGCGCCAAGTCGCGCGAAAGAACCGGGTGGACGTGCTCATGCTGAGCGACTTCGGCCACCAGGCCCACCTCTTTTGGAATCCATTCCGCGATCAACCGGAGTCGTCTCTCGGCTACGCGGCTTCCGACGCCATGCTGCTCGAAGCGCTCGCGGAAGCGAAGACCGGGAATCGATCGAAAGTCTTCCGCTTCGTCGAGGGCATGTGCGGGGACGACTTCGCAGGCGATCAATTCGGCGAGTGGATGGAGGGCCGTGGTGAGCAGCCGACCGGGAGCCTTCCGCAGTCGGGTACCACGGCGATGGCGTCGGGTGCCATCGGCGGCAAGGAGATCGCGCTCCGAGTGTTGGGGCATCCACTGCCACCAGGACGCCGAGCCGTCTACGACCTGCTTCACCGCGCGGTGCGCCTGTGAAGGACACGGAACGCTTCCTCGACCCTGCGCCTCGCGCCGACGATGTGCCCGCCGAAGCACCGTTCTCGGCGTGGCGGCTGAAGGTGCTCTCGTCCTCTGAGCTCGAGGCTCTCGGTTCGGGCGCCGAGATTTCGGAAGCCCAGCTCGCGTACCTCGCGTGGCACGCGCTCCTCGCGCCGACGAGTCACAACACGGTGCCGCAGCGGATGTTACTGTTGCCCCGCGAGCGAGCCATCCGCATTTTCGTCGATCGTTCGGCCGTGCTGGCCGAGTCCGATCCCGTCGGCCGCCAAGCGACAGTAAGCGTAGGGTGCGCCATCGCGAACGTCGCGCTCGCCGCGCAAGTCTACGGCTGGAGCTGCCAGTGCGATGTCCCGGCAGAGCGAGAATTAGCCGCGCAGAGCTCGACGGACAGTCTGGCGGAGGTGGCCACGCTCCGGTTTCTCAAGGGCGACGCTCCGCCTCTCGATCCAACTTGGCTACTCGCGATGCGCCGCCGCAAGACGGTCCGCGCCGAATACGACGAGGGTGTCCCGTTGCCTCCCGAGCTTGCGGAGGAGCTGTGTCGCCGCGCATCGGCGCTCGACCCCGGTCTGACGCTTCACGTGGTAACCGACAGTCCAACGCGCTTCTTCTTGGGCAAATTTCAAGAGCTCGCCGACAGCACGGTCATCAACCGAGAACGATTCGCGCGAGAGATGGGCGACTGGCTACTCGAGAACGATAGCGCTGCGTGGCTGGGGATGCGCGGTCGAGAATTTGGTCTTGATGACGAAACCGCGCGGCGAATGCATCGCGGTCTACAGGGACTCGAGCGGCTCCTGCCCGACGAGACGGCGGGCTTTGCGAAAGCCGGCAGTCTAGGAATGCGCTCGTCGAGCGCCGTGGCGGTGATCACCGTGAACAAAGACGATCTGGCCCACCGCTTGGCCGCGGGGCGCGCGTTCGAGGAGATCGCTCTTCGGCTTTGGCTCGACGGCTTCTGCACGGCGATGCACGCAGGCATCACAGAGGTCGAGCCTCCGAATCTCGCGCTGCGCGGTCGCTTGCGGACGACGCACAGGCCCACGGTCGTCTTTCGGATCGGAAAACCCTTGCACCCTCTGGAGGGCGACCGGCCGCACTCGTCTAGACCCTTGCTCGACGCCGTGCTGGTCAGTCGTTGAGTTCTTCATCAGCATGCGACGCAAAGGCTGCAAGGTACGCGTGGGGGACGGCACGGAGTCTTGAAAAGTCGCGCATCAATCGAGTTCGATGGGCTCGAATGGTCTCGCCGGCGTCATCGTCTCGGGTTTGAAGCTGGGGAAGAGCGCTGCGACCTTCTCGAGGTTCTCCTCCACCCACGTGCGGCTCGTGCTCGGCCCGAGGGTGAGCTGCAGCCAGTACAACGCCCCTCGCGAGCGCAGCAACAGCTCAAGCCACTCCGCGTAGCAAAGGCCCGTGGGCACCAGCTCCTCTCCGCAGTAGTGGTAGTGCACAGTCGCGGGGCGGTCGCCAGGAACGGGATAGAGCACGGCGTACGCCTCGGGGACGAAGCGATCGATCGGCCGGATCTTGCGAAGGGCGCCTTCCTCGGGGACGAAGTCGAACCAGAGTTCGTCCTGGTGCGCGGCATGGTCCCAGACGTCGGTGACAGTCGGGACATGAATCGCGCCGCCCTGGGAGCTCCCCACTAAGTGGTATTCGATGTCCACGTAGGAGAGCTCCGAGTAGAGTTCGCTCATCCCATCGGGCCACGCCGCGCCGGCCACCTGCCTGGCAGCCGCGAGCACCTGCGGGTCCGTGGGCGGACCGATCGTGGCCTTTTTGAGCCTCACTCCGCCCGTCACGTTCAGCTCCTGGACGAGCGCTTCGAAGCGGCTTTTGTAGCTCGTCGTCATCGCCTTACCGGAGCGACGCCCTCACTCTGCGGTGGCGGCTCTTGGATCGGGTAGGCAGCGCCCTCGAATGCGACGGACTTGTCGGAGACGTCAGCAACGGTAAGAGACCTCGTCATGGCGCACCTTCGTACCACGCCTATCGCGACATCCCGCCCGGGGACGCGACTGTTCGGCTTCGGGGCGCAGCGCCTCGCGTTCGAGCGTGTCCGGAAGGTCTGGATTTTCATCGACGCTCGTCGATGGATCGAACCGATCCCGAAGGACCCATTCGATCCCCGACGTGCTGCGTTTGCTGCAAGATTCTGCGGCTCGAGACCAGGCACGATGTCTGCTCAAGACACCGCATGACCCGACAATGGCTTGCTGGCGCTTCGCTCGTCGCGCTCGTGTTCTATGGCCTCGCATCCGGCACCGCGTGTTCGTCCGCCGCAGACGCGCAGAAGCGCGCGAGCTCCGATGACGGCGGCTCGACCTTCGACGGCGAGACCGGAACTCCTTACCCCTTTCGAGCCGACCCCGCCGAGGTCTACGTCGCGAAGGTGAAAAATATTTTGGTCGGCCTCGCGCCCACACAAGCCGAAATCGACACGGTGAAGGGCGCGCCACCCGATCAGGTCTCGAGCAAGCTCAAGGCGCTGATCGACGCTTGGGTCGCACTGCCCGCCGACCCAAACACGGGGTTGTCGCCGTACGAGACGAAGATGCTTCGTTTCTTCGAATTGGCCTATCAGCAAACTCAAATCGCCTTCACCGACGTCGCCGATCAGGTCAACAAGATGTCGAACCCGCTGACGAACAACACGGCCTATCGCGACCTGCTGATGCAAAACATCGAGGAGAGCTTCGCGCGGACCATGCTGATGCTCAGCGAGCAGGGGCGTCCGATGTCGGAGGCCATGACCACGACTCAGTTCGCCATGACCTCTGCGCTGGCCGAGTTCTATGCCTTCCTCGACGCGTACCAAGCCAACGACGCTCCGAATTCGATCAAGGACCGCCTAGCGAACCCGTTGCAACCGGTGTACGTCACGTCCGCGAGTGTACCCACCGCCGACGCGACGAATCCCAGCAACAAGAACTTCATGCACTGGACCAATCCCAACATCAAGAAAGACCCCATCGCGTGCGACGACGCGCCGTTCAAGCTCACGGCAGACAACGTCCAGTACATCGTCACTGGCTCGGTCCCTGGCTTCAAGGTTGGCAACACCATGTGTTCTGGAGTCGTAGGCAGCGACCTGAGCTACTCGCAGTTTGGAGCGAACGAGTTCAACGATTGGCGACTCGTCAACGTGCGCTTGCCGAAATCCGGCAGCGAGCCGGTTACGCAGTTTTGGGACATCCCCACCCTAAAGAAAGCTACCGAACTCGTCTTGCAGGTTCCGCGCGTGGGCTTCTTCTCGACTCCTGCGTTCTTCGCCAATTGGCCTACCAACGACAGCAATCAGATGCGCGTGACCATGAATCAGACGTTCATCGTGTCTACAGGCGCGCAGATCGACGGCACGGACACGACGATCCCCAACATGACCCCAGGACTCGACACGACCCACGCGGGCAACTCGCAGTGCCGTGGTTGTCATCAGATCCTGGACCCATCGCGCTCGATCCTCACGTCTACCTATTCTTGGTTTTATCATAACCAAGACGACCCAACGATTCAGAAGGAGCCTGGGTACTTCGTATTTCAAGGTCAACAGGGCCCCATGGCGACTGTTTACGATCTCGGCCAGCACCTCGCGACCCACCCTATGGTCGCCGCGGCGTGGGCACAAAAGTACTGCATGTACGCGAACTCGACGGCGTGTGACCCCACGGATCCTGAATTTCAACGAGTCGTGTCCGTGTTCGCGACGTCGCAGCTCTCATGGCCAGTTCTTGTGAGAGAGTTGTTGTCGTCGCCGCTCACCACCAACGCTGTGGCCACGCAAACCACATCCACGACCGTGGGCGAGACCATCGCGTTGGAGCGGCGCGATCACCTGTGCGCAGCCCTCAGCGCGCGGCTCGGCTGGGTCGACATCTGCGGCGACAAAGTAGGCGTCGTGGGGCGACCGAAGACCTTGCTCGCCGCCAAAGCCATCTTCGAGGGCTTGCCCTCCGATAGCTACGGCCGCGGCAGCGTCACGCCCAACTTGCCCACCAATCCTTCTCTGCTTTTTCGCGCTGCCGTCGAAGACATCTGCGAAGTGATTGCTCCCTTGGTCATCGACGCGACAGCTCCGCCTGCCGGGGTCAAGCAATGGAAGAGTACGTCCCAAACCACCGTCGACGCGGCCATCAAAGAATTTGTCAGTCTATTGCTCGCTGTCGAGAGCAAGGATGCCAGATACGACCCGCTCGTCTCGGCTCTCACTGGTGTCTACAACGACACGAAGTCGCAGGGGGTCTCGCTCGCGTTGCAGTCTGCGTTCGTGACGGCGTGCACCGCACCATCTGGTGTGTCGATGGGACTTTAGGAGAATGACGATGAAAATCTCTCGCAGAAATTTTGGACTCTCCGCCCTCGTTGGTGCGCTCGCGACCGGTCTTCCTGCAGCGTTCTTGCTCGACCCGCGAAGGGCGCTCGCAGACGGGACGTGCACGAACAAAGCAAAGGCGCAGTTTTTCATCTTGAGCACTTCGGGCGGAGGCGACCCGATCAACGCCAACATGCCGGGCACCTACGACGACGCGAACATCATCCATCCGGTCGCGTTCGCCAAAGGGATGCCGATCAAGATGGGCACGACCAGCTCCACCGCGGCGTTGCCATGGACACAGCTTTCACAAAAAGTGCTCGACCGGACGATGTTCTTCCATTTGATGACCAACACGCCGGTTCACCCAAAAGAGCCCGACGTGCTCTCGTTGATGGGTGCAACGTCTTCCAATGAGATGTTTCCCTCCATTCTGGCAAGGCAGATGGCACCTTGTCTTTCGACCATCCAGACGCAGCCCATCTCAGTTGGGGCCGCAGGTCCTGGAGAGGCGCTCAGGTTCGGCGGAGCGCCGCAACCCATCATCAAGCCGCGAGCCCTCGCCGCGACGCTGCTCGGGACGGGCTCGCCGCTGGCCGCCGCCAATATACAAAGCATTCGCGACAAGGCTCTCAACCAGATCTATGACGTCTACAAGAACGACGCGAATGAGGCTCAAAAAGCCTACATCGACTCGATGATTCTCTCACAGAGTCAACTGCGGAGTATCGATCAGAACGTTCTGCAACGGCTGAGTGTGCTCACCGATGACGGTCCCGACATGCAGGTCAATGCGGCGATCATCTTGTTTCTCATGAAGATCACGCCCGTGGTGTCGATACATATCCCGTTTGGAGGAGACAACCACTTCGACACTGGTCTTCCCAAAGAGACCGCTGAAACCATCAGCGGAGTACAGACCATCAGCAACATGATGAGCGCCCTCAAGGCCGCGTCGCTCGATGACATGGTCACGTTCTTCTCGCTCAACGTGTTTGGTCGAACGTTGGGAAAAAACAATCCCATCAACGCGAACGGGCGCAATCACAGTCCCATCATTCAGTCTTCGATCGTCATCGGAAAGCCGTTCAAGGGCGGCATCGTGGGCGGGCTGACTCCCATCGGAAACGACTTTGGCTGCGGCGCGATCGACTCGGCCACGGGGAAAATGGCGGCGAACGGTGACGTGCCCGCTGACGAGACGCTGGGCGCATTTGCCAAGACACTCCTCGTCGCAGTTGGCGGCGACCACTCGACGGTGCTTGCCGGCAAACCCATCACGGGTGCCCTCGCCTAGAAAGTGCCGACGAGCAAGTCAGCTGCGAGGTTCGGTTCGCGCTTGGCCCGCGGTGACTTCGGCGCTGCAATGAGCAGCACGATCCCCACGACCGCCGCCACTCCGCACGCAACCCAAGACACGTTGGTCAGGGTCCGATAAAGGACTGCAGAGTCGTGAAGCGACGCGTTCGTTTGACCTGATTGATCGAACGACTCTCGCTTGCTGAGCGTGGCGAAGCCAAAGCCGACGCCGGCCGCGGCAAAGGCCGTCCCGAGAGCGAGGCCGCCGATTCCGACGGGCAACATCCATTTCGCCGTCGGTGGTTCGACGATGATGACTCGCTCCTTGGGGACGGGCGGCGGAGGGGGCAGAACGACATTGATCGAAGTCTCACCGATTGCGACAACGACGTGCTCCCCTTGGCGTCGTCCGTCTCGGGAGCTCACCATGAGATCATATTGCCCAGGACCCAGGTGAACGGTCGTTGGTAATGGAAGCTCACGCGCCTGTCCGATGGTCGCCATGCTGTCTTTTTCGGACGTGATGTGGACGATGGCGAGCTTGGTCTCGAGTTCGGCGAGGCGCGCGCGAGCTTCCGTGTTCGCCGCCGGCGTCAACTTCTCGTCGGTGAGAGCGAGGGCGAAGTCATCCGCTGCCCGGGCCGAGTTTTGCTCGCCTTCGTCTGCTCGAGACGTGGCCGCGAGCTGCCACGCGATCGCGCCGTTGTAGGCGATGTCGCCGCGCGGAGCGATCGCATACGCTGCGTCGAACGCGCGTCCGGCGGCGTTGTAATCGTGATTGTCAAACGCGATCTTCGCCGCTCGAAGGAAGTCTGCGACCTCGGCGGAGCGATCAGCGCGCGCATGACCGGTCCACGACAAGCCGACGGCGCACATGAGAATGGCGACCCGCTTCATGGCTTTCCTGAATCGAATTCTTTGAGGTCCAGGAGCAAACCCGTTTGAGGCGCGCTTGCGGTGGGCGGCAGTGCCGAGGACCTAAGCGCGGGCGAACGAGACGCAGGTCGTCTTGCGACCACGATCGCCGAGGCGGTGGCAACAGCGGGTGGGTCCGACGGGGAGCTCGACACCACCGAGATCGATGGACTGGCCGCGGGTGGCGCTGACGAAACAGCAGGCGAGAGTTGAGCGGGAGACGTCGATGCGATCTCGGTCGCGCGCGGTTCCTTTTGATTCGTGACCGACCAGATTCGGACGCCCAGCGCGAGCCCCGCCAAGAGACCGATGCTGCCGATCACCCCAACGAGACGTGTCCGCGTGGCTCGTGATGGACTTTGAGCGTCGGTGGCCACCGATCCCTGTGTGAGCAACTCCTCTGACAACACGTTGGCCGTGCCGCTGCCCACCAGCTCGCGCTCGGGAACGGACGCGCTCGAGGCAGCGGCCT
>JAYVXK010000810.1:0-4603 GCA_043785265.1 Myxococcales bacterium
GGTGCGTTCAACGAGCCGTGCACCGATTGGCTCTCGTTTTTCATGTTCACGTTTTTCACCGATCGCGACGGCAAGTATCAACTGCTCGCGTTGACCGAGAGCGCATTCGACCCGCTGTCGCGCACCACGCGCTTCATGCTGACCGAAGAGGCGCATCACATGTTCGTCGGCGAAACAGGCGTGTTGCGCGTCGTCGACCGCACTGCGAGTCAAATGAAGGAGCACAAGGTCGAAGCGCAAGATCAAGTTCGCGCGCTCGGCATCATCGATCTACCGACGATGCAGAAGTACCTGAACCTCTGGTTTTCGTTGTCGCTCGACTTGTTCGGCGGAGAGATCTCCTCGAACGCCGCGTCTTACTTTGCGTCGGGTCTGAAGGGCCGCGCAAAAGAAGCCAGCTACGACGATCACATCGCGCTCATCGGCTCGTACGGAATCGACCAAATCAAAGACGGCAAGATGGTCCACGACGACGTGCCGCTGCGCAACGCCATGAACGAAGTCTTGCGAGACGAATATGTCGAAGACTGCCAGCGCGGCGTCGACAAATGGAATCGCACCATCGCAGCTCACGGCATCCCATTCGAGCTGAAATTGCCTAGTCGTCGCTTTCATCGTCATGTGGGCATTCACTCGGGCTTGTTCTTCGATCCAGCAGGCGAATTGATCGACAAGGCCCGCTTCGACGCCAAACAAGACGACTGGCTACCGAGCGTGGCCGACAAGGCCTACGTGCAGAGTCTGATGACCAAGCCTGTCTACGATCCGAAGCAAATGGCCAACTGGCTCTCCGCGCCGAAGCAAGGCATCAAGGGCCGCCCGATCGAATTCGAGTACGTCCGCCACGAACAACGCTGACGACTCAGTTGTCCTTTGCGCCTTGAGCGATCCAACGGCGGATCACATCACGTCGGTCCACTGACATCACGGGACTGTTGTTCGGCATGCTCTTTCCGCAGGCCCCCGAACATAGCTTGCACGCGTCGCCGTCGATCTTGTGCATCAGGTAACTCTGCGAAGGATCGCTCGGAGTGATGATGGGCATGTCGATCGGCACTGCCTTCGCGAGCAGACTCATGCGAATCGCTGGCACGTCTGGCGCGCTCAGTTGAGACCCGAGATACAACCCGTTGTTCGAAGTGGTGCTCTTGGTGCCATGACAAGACGTGAATGCACAAGAGGCCGAAAAAATAGGCACAACATCGTTGCGCAGCGAAACGACCGGTGTCGTCAGATCGAGCGTAACCGGCACCTCGTACGTCGTGCACACCGGCTCCGTGTTCGCGGGACTGCACGCGAACAAACCGATCAACGCGAGAGTGAGCCCACGCATGTATTCTCTCATAGCAGGGTTTGACGGCACGTCTCCAGCATCGCTGGCGCGTGGTCTACACCAGACCGTCGTGCGCCGCCGTGGTATGCGCGAGCTATGCAGACGCACATCATCACTGGGGCATCGAGCGGCATTGGCGAAGCGCTGGCGCTCGAGTATGCGGCCCGTGGCGACAACGTCGTCGTCGCAGCGCGCTCGCGTGACCAAATCGAACGCGTCGCAAGCGCGTGCGAGCGCGCCGGCGGCAAGTCGCTTGCGGTTCAAACTGACGTGACCGATTCCGATCAGTGCCGAGCGCTCGTAGACAAAACACTGGAGCGCTTTGGCAGCATCGACGTGCTCGTCAACAACGCGGGCATCTCCATGTGGGCGCGATTCGAAGAGGTCACCGATCTGACCATGTTCGATCGCATCATCCGGGTGAACTACCTCGGAAGCGTGTATTGTACACACTACGCGCTGCCCCATTTGCGCGACAAAAAGGGCCTAATCGTCGCCATCTCGTCGCTCACGGGTAAAACGGGCGTACCCACGCGTACCGGATACGCCGCCAGCAAGCACGCAATGCAAGGCTTCTTCGATTCGTTGCGGATCGAGTTGATGGACACTGGCGTCGACGTCCTCATCGCGTCTCCCGGGTTCGTGAAGACTGGCATTCGCGATCGAGTGCTTGGACCCGACGGCAAACCGCGCGACGTGAGTCCTCGCGACGAAGACAGTGGTGACACGATGACCTTGCAAGAGTGCACGCGCCTCTTGGTGCGAGCGATCGATCGCCGCGATCGCGAAGTCGTGATGACCATGCGCGCCAAGCTCGGCATGTGGCTCAAGCTCGTGGCACCAAAAGCAGTCGATCGCATCGCCCGCCGCGCAGTGCGCGAGAGGGCTGAATCATAGGGGTTCGAACGGGTCGCGGTCTCGCTTGCTAAGGTGAACCTCGAGCTGCGGCGCCGTCGTCGTGAGTGCGTTCTTCACGCGCGCGAGCACCGCGCGTTCGCTCGCAGAGTGTCGAAGGCAGACCACGGTCATGCCATGAGCGATGGCCCACAGCGCGTCATGGTGTCGAACTTCGCCTGTGACATAGACGTGTGCTCCGGCGCGCGACGCGTCTTTGATCATCTCCCCCGCAGAGCCAGCGGCGACCGCAACTCGTGTGCATGGTTCGTCGAGTGGCCCGGCGACGAGTGCATGATCGAGAGAGAGCGCGCGCTTGGTGCTCGCGATGAGTTCACGTCGTGACGTCGAGGGGACCACACCAACGCGACCCAGTCCGAGCGTGGTGTCCGCTGGATTTCTGGCTCGTTTCTGATCAATCGGGCGCAGCGGTTCGCTCGCGGTCATCCCCACGGCTTCGGCGAGGACGTCATTCGTTCCGCCTATGGCAACATCGAGCGCGGTATGCGGACAATAGATCGCGCGCCCCTTGCGAAGCGCATTGCCGACGAGAGAGTCAGCGCCGACCCGCTTGATGCCTTCGAAAATGACGGGGTGGTAGGCGATGACCAAGTCACATGCGAGGTCGTCGGCTTCTTGTTCGACGTCGCGCGTGTAGTCGATGCACAAAAGAGCGCGTGTGAGATCTGGCGGCCCGCTCACGATCCAGCCGACGTTGTCCCAGCTCTCCGCGAGATGCAGCGGGGCGATTTCGTCGAGCGCGCGGGTAATGTCCGTGGTCCTCATGTTTCGATCAACCGACGCGTGCGACTTCGCGTTCGAAGATCCTTCTGACGATGGCGATCGCGCACGCATAGGTGCTGTCCACGCCAAAGTAGCTGAGACTCTTCGACAGCAATTCTTTGCGCCGCGAGTAGGGAGTGTCCGACGCGTAATGCAGAAAGCCGACTTCGAAAGGCGTTCGCCCCGAGAGGTTCACGATCTCGTTTGTCCGTAGACTCGTTGGGCTCACGAGCTCGTAGATCGCCGACAAAAATGGGCCTGCTTCCATTTCGAGGATGGTGTAGCCGTCGCGGTAAAAGGCGCCCATGTACTTGGTGTTTTGCAAGAACGCGCTGCGCACTGTGAGCGCCGACTGATTGTCGAACACGCTTCCGTGCTCGAGCCAGGCAGCGACGTCGCGTGTGGTGATCGCGTTCGTGAAAAGAAATGTGTTCCGAGTGTGCTCGTCGAACACCACGCCCGGCAGCGCAACATCGCCGACACGTCCGTTGAGCGTGGCGGCTTTGCCCATCACGTAAATGCCGCGCACTTCTCCGACGCCTTGTCCGAGTCGCGAGAGCAAGTGGTAGGCCGACATGCCGAGCGGGTAATCGATGTTGATGATGCGCGCTTCGCTCTTCGAGAGTTTTTCGATCCCGGGCACACGCAAGCGTGGGTCGATGCGATCGGGATCGATCTTGCAGAGGTCGAGTATCTGGACGTCGACGTCGATGTGCCCTGGCTCGCTCACGTGGAGCAGTCCGCTCTGCGCCTCGAACTCACGCACCGCGCGCACCCGGTCGTCGCCGTTGTGATGAATGAACCCGCGAAGCAAGTAGTAGAGAACCCCTGAGAGATGATGGCCGCCCTTGGTTTTAGCCTCGCGAGCGAGATCGCGTAGACCCTCTGGGTTCTGATCTTCGATGTACTCGAGGATCTCTTTTTCGTGTGCGCGCGCGTAGCCGCCGACCAAGTTGGCGATGGCGTGCGTATTGGAAGAGACGAAGTAGACGGGCGGTCGTTTCGGGTGATCCGCGCGCAAGTAGAGAGGTTCGATGCCGCTCCACCATCTCTGCGCCGCTCGTTGAAACTGTGAGAACGAACTCGCGAGCATCGACACGGTGAGATCGCATGGGCGTTTGCGTATGCGGTCGATCACCCGTGCGAAGTGATCGCGGCCGATCGCCGACGTCAGTGTCTCGAGCTGCGCGGCGTCGATTCCAAGCGCTTTGGCGACGTCGGTTTCGTCAGTGGACGCGAGCCGGCGATGCATCTTGTTCCACTCGATTTGATAAGCCGTGACGATCGGCACCAGATCGTCGATGTCGCTCACGCTGGCGATGAACGCGGCGAGTGTCTCTTTGCGATCCCAACGCGAGGGCCGCCGCCGTCCACGCGATCGGACGATGCTCCATTGTCTGACCCAATGGCCCGCTGCCTCGAACAGTTCGTGCGACTGCCCCAACACGATCGACGAAATCTCAGGCATTTCAGCCGGCAAACGCGCAGCGGCGTAAGCGAACGCGGCGACGTCGATCTCGGCCTCGAGCGCGCCCGTGTGGAGCGACGACGCGCTGAACGCGTGAGACTCTTCGAACGCACGCACACGCACCG
>JAYVXK010000811.1:0-4599 GCA_043785265.1 Myxococcales bacterium
TGGCAGATGCATTCCGTCACGCGCAAGATCACGTGGGCGCGTGCGGATTGCGCCCTGCGGTGGATCGTCCACGACCAATGCAGTGGCTCACGACGCTTCGCCACTTCCGCCCGTGGGCAACGCTCAACGGCGGGCTGTACTTGATTGGTCATGCGCGCCCAGGCAAGCCGATCACGTACAAGAAAATCCATCCCGGCATCGGCCGGTAGGTCGACTCAGGGCTGTGCGCAGCGGCCTGCGTTGCACGCGGGCGCTGTCGTGCAGGGTTTCGCCGAGCAAAGCGTGCCTGGACAGCCTGCCGCGCGATAGCGGTCGTAGGCGAGTCGATAAGCCTGCGCGCCGTCACTCCCCGCGCTCACCACGTAGATCGGACAGCAGAAGTCGGAGATGGTCGCGCTGCATGCGTCGCCCGATGCGCACGCGCTCGCATTGGCACGCAGATCGTTGAGCTCCAGTAGCTTGCTCGCGCAGTCAAACGACGCATCCACGCGTGACGCGTCGACGCTCGCATCAACCGTCGGAGTGGACGTCGATGCGCAGCCTGCAAAAAACAGCGGGATTAGCGCGCGCAGTGACCGTTGGGATTGCACGTGTCCGAAGGATTGGGCGAGCAAGGGATGCCGGGGCACACGGGAGGCGTGCATTGATTCTTGAAGGCAGCGAGCGCCGCTTCGAACGCCTTTGATTCAGGACTGTTGTCGTCGGTGACCGAAAATGGACAACAGAGATCTGTGAGCTGCTTGCCGCAAGGCGGGTCGCCGACGGTCGGACTGCACGCGGTCGCCGCGAAGCGAAGTTGCTCGAGCTGCATGAGCATCGCCTTGCAGTCCTTGCCGCTGTCGTTGCCAACGCCGCCGTCTTTGCTGCCGCTGTCATTGTTGTTGCCGCTGTCGTTGCCCGTGTTGCCACTGTCGTGACCGGTGGTGCCGCTGTCTGTGCCGAAGAGTTCGGTACCGGTCGACCCGCCACACGCGACTACGCATGAGACCAAGATGCCAATGATGGGAAAGCGCATGAGATCCTCCAAGCTAATGCCAAAGGATACCTCGGCGCGGGGGCCACGGCTACGGGTGCTGCAGAACCCACTGTCGCACGCTCACCAAACCGTCGCCGAGAGTGACTTGCGGCGTCCATGCGAGTTCGTCTCTCGCTCGCGAGATGTCGGCAAACGTCGCGTCGACGTCTCCTGCGGGTACGCTCGCGCTCACGATTTCAGCCTTCTTTTGTGCAACGCGCTCGATTTCTGAGATGAGCTCACGCAGGGTGACTGGCGCGCCTGAGCCGAAGTTGTAAGCCCGGAAACCAGTCGGCGCGCGCTCCATGGCCGCGAGCACCCCACGGGCGATGTCGCTCGCATGAGTAAAGTCTCGACGCATCGAGCCGTCGCCAAACACAGTGATCGGTTTGCCAGCGAGCACCGCGCGCATGAACAGCGTGATGGCCATCTCGGGTCGCTGACGCGGACCGTAGACCGTGAAAAAGCGCAGAGCCGTGACGGGAAGATCCCGTGCGATGCGCGAGATGGAGTTGCTCACCAATTCGGCAGATCGTTTCGACGCTGCATAAGGAGACTCGGGCTCGACACACGGCGCGTCTTCGCGTGCGGGCAACGGAGTCGAGTTGCCATAGACTGATGAGGACGACGCGAACACGAAGCGCTTGCATCCGTGCTCGCGAGCGAGCTCCAACATGGTGGCCGTGCCTTCCACGTTCACTCGCGAATATCGCGCGGGGTCCCTAAAACTAGGCCGAACGCCCGCAAGTCCCGCGAGATGGAGCACGCCGTGCCGCCCCACGACGAGTGACGTCATCGCGTCGCGATCGGTCACGCACCCGCGCACCACTTCGAGCTTTGGAAACTCTGCGAGCAGGTCGCGCTCGTTGCGTTCCTTTTCGGCGCGCGGGTAGGGCGCGTCGCTGAAGTCGTCGACGACCGTGACTTCGTCTCCGCGCACGAGCATGGCTCGAGTGACATGCGACCCAATGAAGCCGACTCCTCCCGTCACCAGCCAGCGCATGCCCAATCCCTCCCAGCTATGGTAGTCGCGGTGCAGAGAGCGCCGAGTGATCGAGCGACGGCACGCCGATGCCTTGATAGCGCAAGCCCGCGCGGATGACTTCGCTTGGGCGCCAAACGTTGCGCGCGTCGACGAGCAAGTCGCCACGCATGCGGCGCTTGATCTCCTTGAAATTAGGGGCCCGATAGCTTCGCCACTCCGTCAAGAGCACGAGCGCGTCCGCTCCATCGGTGGCGTCATAGTCTCGCGTGACGACTCGCACGCTTGGCAAGACCTTGGCGAAGTTCGCGCCAGCTTCTGGGTCGTGACCGACCACATTCGCTCCGCGTTCGATCAGGGCTTGCGCGAGAGCCATGGCGGGAGCTTCGCGCACGTCGTCGGTCTCGGGTTTGAAGGCGAGGCCCCACAGAGCGACTGTTTTTCCTTTTGCGCCGCCGAGACAACCGTCGACGAGATCGACCAGGAACGCCGTCTGCTCTTTGTTCGCGAGGTGCGTGGCCTCGGCGAGTCGCATGGGAATGCCGTGACTCTTGCCCAACGCAGCGAGCGCCTGCACGTCCTTGGGGAAACACGAGCCGCCATAGCCTGGCCCCGCATACAAAAAGCGTTTCCCGATTCGCGCGTCACTGCCCACGCCCAGCCGCACCGAGTGAATGTTGGCGCCTGTCGCGTGGCAAAGCCGGGAGAGTTCGTTCATGAACGACACGCGCATGGCCAGCATCGTGTTGGCTGCGTACTTGATCAGCTCACTGGAGCGCCGGTCGGTCATGACCACGCGCTCGCCAGAGAGTTGCAGCGGCGCATAGAGTTCGCGCAGGCGGTCGTGCGCGCGCTGACTGTCGGCTCCGAGGATGACGCGATCGGGTCGGAAAAAATCGTTGACCGCGTCGCCTTCTTTCAAAAACTCTGGATTGGACACGGCCTCGAGATGAACATGCCCCTTGGCGAGTCGATCTTGCACGGCGTCGCCTGTGCCAACAGGAACCGTGCTCTTTACGGCCACGAGAGCGTCTTTTTTTGCGAGAGAGGCGATGCTGTCTGCCACTGCCATCACTGCGGACACATCGGCCGCGCCGTTTGCATCAGGCGGTGTGCCCACGCAAATGAAGTACACGTCAGCTTCGTCGTAGCCAGGTTCGACCTTCGATGAGAACGTCAATCGCCCCGTGCGCTCGTTACGCCGAACGAGATCGGTAAGACCAGGTTCGTAGATCGGAATGACACCGTCTTTGAGCTTCGCGATGCGATCGGCATCGATGTCGACGACGAGAACGTCGTGTCCGAGCTCGCTCAGACCCGTGCCCGTGACGAGCCCAACATACCCAGCTCCGAATGCAACAAGACGCATATGAAGCGGTGTTTCTAGTCGAGTCGCCCTACGAGCGCACGCGCAATCTCACGCTCAAAACTTCGCGCGTCGCACGAGGAAGGCGCTGCCGGTCAAGGTGCCGAGCGCTTTGGTGCCATCGTCGAATGTCGTGGTGCTGTTGTAGCCACCGACGCCGTAAACGACCGATCGGCCAACATCGACCGTCACGTCGGCATAACGAAGCGAGGTGGTAGATGCGCTGGGCAGTGCTTTGCCAGGTTTGCCGTTGCCATCGAGGCTGCCGAGGGCCGCGTTGAATCCGCCGCTCGGTGCATCAGGGAGCGCCTTCCCGCCGAATGTCACATTGCTGGACGCCCACTGAAGCGCGCCGTACGCGCCACCCGCGCCATCTGGCGCTATCGCCGTGATGCTGTCGTTCATCGTGCCGCCGAAAGTAAACTGCGATTGACCAGCGAGCGAGAGGTCTAGGCGTAGAGCAAAACCATCCGCCAGGCCTTGGGAGGCGACCGCAAGCTTGTCGAAAGCGGCGGTGCCGCCGAAAACACCACTGACGAAGATGTCGCTGCTGCTCACCACGAGTTTGTAGATCGCAGAGGCCTGCTTATTACCGGCATAGAGACCCGCGCTCCAGAACTTTGCCGGACCGACCGCACCCGTTTGATCGATCTTCATCACGAAGGGATTGCTGGCGCCCGTCGTGGTGAAAACGGAAGTGTTCTTGTCGAGGTCCGTGAGAGTGTTGGAACCCAACATGCTCGCCCCAACCCAAACATCGCCGTTCGCGCCAAGACTCACGCTGGGAGTGACGATCCCGCTGGGCTCATAAAACGACCTGGCCAATAGCGGTGACATGGATGAGTCCATGGTGAGCACGGCCAACCCGCCGCCATTGTTGGGTGGTGTGACCGTCGCAATACCCACGCCGAAGTTCGCGCCGGTATAGAAGCAGCCAATTGCGACAGTCTTCGCCACTGCCGAGATGGATCGGCAAACGCTGGAGTGCGCTGCGCTTGGCGTGCGCTGAGCGTCCGGCGACAATGCCCACACGACAGCGCCATTCGCGGGGTCGAGCTTTGCGACGAAGCTGTGCAGCGGAAACGAGCTACTGCCGGAAGGAATGGTGACGTTCTTCGCGCCGAAGGTGAGGCTCGAGCTGGACGTTGTGCCGACGATGTAGATGGCGGTTCCATCGGTTGCCATTGCCGACGCAAACTCGTCACCAGCGCCACCGAAGACTTTGCCCCAGACGGG
>JAYVXK010000812.1:0-4598 GCA_043785265.1 Myxococcales bacterium
GTGCCGTTCCTCCTTCCACCACTTGCTCGTCGCGATCGTTGGCGCGCGTCGTTCGACTTCACGCGCGATCGCCAAAGCGCTGCGACGGATCTCCAAAAATCCCCAGCGAGGCTGGATGCGAACATAGACATGGATGCCACGCGATCCGCTTGTTTTTGGCCATCCCACGAGTTCGAGATCGCCGAGCACTTCGCGGACGACCATCGCTACGTCGACGATCTGCTTCCATTCGATGCCGGGTCCAGGATCGAGATCGATGCGCAGCTCATCAGGATGTTCGAGATCATCGGCACGCGTCGGATGCGGATTGAGATCGAGGCAACCGAGGTTTGCGATCCACGCGAGCTGTGACGCGTCGGTGATGTAGATCTCGTCGGCCGTCCGACCCGACGGAAATGAAAGCGTCGCAGTCTTGATCCACTCTGGTCGCTTCTCGGGCGCGCGCTTCTGGAAGAAGGCTGGCCGAGATGCACCATTCACATACCGCTTGAGCGCCATCGGACGCGACGCCACACCGCGAACGGCACCATCGGCGACCGCAAGAAAGTAGCGAACCAGATCGAGCTTGGTGTGCTTGGGTTCGGGAAAATAGACTTTGCTGGGATTGGTGACAGTCACCTCGCGACCGTCGACCTGCAGGATGATCTGCTCTTTCGCGGTCGCCATCAGCTCCGCAGGATAAACGCGATCACTGGATCGGCCCACTCCCTAGCGAAGCCTTGATCCACGAACCCGACCACTCCGTGCACGCTTGAGTGGCAATCACAGTGAGAGACCCGTCGGGGTTTTTGCTGATCGACCCCTCGCAGCGCTGCTTCGTCTTGAAGCGGCAATTCACTGCGCCGCTGCAAGTGACCTCGGTGAAGAGATCGCTGGTCGCCGCGCCCGAGCCCATCGACAAGCTCAATGGACTGCCGGCTCCCATCTGGATGTCACCGCCCATTTTCATCGGGTCGGACGACTTGACGCTCATGCCAGCGGTCGTGACCGTGAGCTCTTCGATGTTCTGTTGCTGCAGGAGGCCGCCGAGTTGCGTCGTCGTCGTGTGAGTGTAGGATCCGGCAAAATCTTGCGGGATTGTCGTCATCGGCTTTTGACACGCCGTCAGCAGTGCAACCACGACGACGCTTCTCATCATACTTTCAGCAATAACCAGGAACGATGACGATGGCGAGCCGGAAACCGCTCTGGTTGTTCGTAATGATTGCCGCCGTGACGTTGCTGCAGTGCGCGCTCTCGGACGGTCAGCCCTGCGGGACCAGCACCGACTGCCGAACCGGCTACCTCTGTTACTGGGCCGGCAACGAGACGTGTGGCTCACAAGGCCAGTGTCACAAGCTCGACGTCGAGGCGACCTGCAGTGGAGAGTTGATCAGCGCGTGTGGCTGCGACGGGAGGGTCGTCACCCGATCGAAATGCCAGTCGTTCACAAACCCAGTTCGAGACGTCGACGCGAGCGGCTGCGATGGCGGTCACGACTGACAAACAAAAAAGGCCGGACCTCTCGCGAGATCCGACCTTCGATGAGCCACTCATCGAATCACCTGATGGTTGAACCACCCGATGACTCGGTCATGAGCCTAGTAGCGGTAGTGCTCGGGCTTGAACGGACCTTCTTGCGGAATGCCCAGGTAGGCCGCTTGCGCGTCCGTCAGCTTGGTGAGTTTGACGCCGAGTTTGCCGAGGTGGAGCGCGGCGACTTTTTCGTCGAGCTTCTTCGGGAGGACGTGCACGCCGAGGGTGAATTTCTCGGTCCAAAGCGCGATCTGCGCGAGGACTTGATTCGAGAAGCTCGTGCTCATGACGAACGACGGGTGACCGTTCGCGCAGCCGAGATTCACGAGGCGCCCGCGTGCGAGCACGGTGAGACGTTTGCCATCGGGGAAGACGAATTGGTCGACCTGCGGCTTGATGCTCACTTCTTTGGTGTTCTTCTCGAGCCATGCCACGTCGATCTCGCAATCGAAGTGACCGATGTTGCAGACGATCGACTGGTCTTTCATGACCTTCATGTGCTCGGGACGCAGCACGTCGAGGCAGCCCGTGGCGGTGACGACGATGTCAGCCTTTGGAGCTGCTTCTTCCATGGTCGTGACTTCGTAACCTTCCATCGAGGCTTGCAACGCGTTGATGGGATCGATCTCTGTGATGATGACGCGCGCTCCGAGTCCGCGGAGTGACTGCGCGCAGCCTTTGCCAACATCGCCGTAACCCGCGACGACCGCGACTTTGCCGGCGAACATGACGCCCGTCGCGCGCTTGAGGCCGTCGCCCAGAGACTCGCGGCAACCATAGAGGTTGTCGAACTTGCTCTTGGTGACCGAGTCGTTGACGTTGATCGCTGGCACCTTGAGCGTGCCCTTTTTGTACATGTCGTAGAGGCGGTGCACGCCCGTGGTGGTCTCTTCGCTGATGCCGCGAATTCCGTCCGGATCAGTGAACAGCTTGGGGTGTTTGTCGTGCGCGATGATCGTGAGATCGCCGCCGTCGTCGAGGATCATGTTCGGGCCTTTGCCGCCCGGAAACGCGTAGAGCTGCATCTCGATGCACTCGTTGTATTCAGCCTCGGTCTCGCCTTTCCAGGCGAACACGGGGATGCCAGCTTTTGCCATCGCGGCGGCGGCGTGATCTTGCGTCGAATAGATGTTGCACGACGTCCAGGTGATCTCGGCGCCGAGCACGAGCAAGGTCTCCATGAGGACAGCGGTCTGCACGGTCATGTGCAAGCAGCCAGCGATGCGCGCGCCCTTGAGCGGCTTCTTCTGCCCGTACTCTGCACGGAGCGCCATGAGCCCGGGCATTTCGCTCTCTGCGATGGTGATCTCTTTGCGACCCCAATCCGCGAGTGTGATGTCTGCGACCTTGTATTTGCCTGCAACGAACGACGAACCGTCAGCCATGATGTCTCTCCTTGTGGTTTCGACCACGCTCCGATGTAGCCGGAGACGTGCCATCCTTTTTTGAATCACTGATGCGAGCTTTGGAGGTGGCGCTCTTCTGCGCGACCATGATGAGCCAGGGAAGGTGGGCATCTGGACCGCTGCCCGTGAGCGGCGCGGCCACATGGGTGACTCGCGGGTCTTCGAAGCCAGCGGCGCGCGCGAGCTTCTTCAACTCTGCGGGCTCGAAACCGAGCCATAAATCAGCCTGATCGCGCATTCGCTCGTCGTCGTGGCGTGCGTAGTCGAGGACGACCACGGAGCCGCCGACACGACAAAGGTCTGCGAGCTTGGGAAGAACGAGCGCCGGTTTGGGTGCATGATGCAACAATCGAGTGGCGAACACGACGTCGGCTTTGCCACCTGCTTCTCGGAGCGCGTCTTTGCCATCGAGCTCGCCGCGAACGAGAGAGACATTGGCGTACCCGCGGTGCTTGACGCGTGCACGCGCCATCGCCAACTGCACCTCTGAGCGATCGATCGCGACGACTCGGTCGAACACGGGCGCGAGCACATCGAGCAGTCCACCGTCTCCGGTTCCCGCGTCAACTGCGAGTTGGCGATGCGGCAAGAGCGGAGCGAGAGCGCTCAAGTAGGCGCCTAGTTCAGCTGGCGGGCCGCTCGGATCTTTTGCGCGTGGCCGCTCGAAGAACTCGCGCGCTGCTGAATCTCGCGAGCGAATCACTTCGGCAAGACGAGCGAAGCTGCCGTCTGCCTCGCACAGGGCGTGGCCACTGCGCAGCGCGTCGGCCACCACGGGGTCGCCCTTGTCCTGCAAACGAACCAGTGAACGTGTGCCCTCGCGACGAAGAGACACGAGGCCGACTTGCTTGAGCGGCGCGATGTGACGCGAAACATTCGGCTGACTCTCACCGAGCAACTCGGCGATTTCCCCCACGGCGAGCTCTTCGGCGGCGACCAGAGCGAGCAGACGCAGGCGAAAGGGCTCGCTCAGCACGCGATAGAGTTCCCAGCGGTGGGCACTCGGGAGAGCTGCATCGAGCATGGGTATACATATATACACGAATAAGTATGAATGCAACTCCCGGCCGCTCGCACCCGCACCCGTCCTGTCCCCGTACCCGTCCCCGCACCCGCGCCCGTACCCGCACCCGTCCCTCGTGCCTTGCCAGATCGGATCGTTCGGCTCGGTTACAATGAATTACAGCCGCCGTGACGGCGAGCCTGTATTCATGCTCTTTCGATGTCTCCACGCTCCCGTCAGACAGAGTCCGTCGGGCTGCCTCGTTCGCGGTCGCGTGTGGGGGCGGTTCGTCGAGGGCGTGTGCGGGCACGGTGGCTGGGGGTTTCGATCGCCACGTTGGTGCCTGGGTTGTCGATCTTCGTGTTCGATTGGTTGCAACGGCCTGATCAGCTGCGCGCGATGGATCGGCACGAGACCTCGGTCTATGCGCTTTGGGTGATGGTGAGTGCGTGCTTTTGGGGAGCACTCGTCTACACATCGATCCAGCGACGGACTCCGTTGCGCTGGATCGCTGTGACACTGTTGGTTGCGGGAGCGATCTTCGCCATCGGCGGGCAGGCTTATACGTTCGAGCGTTATCGCGCGTATCTCGATCATCGCGCGCTGCTCGTGGGCACCTCGTTCATGCCCAGCGTGGGACAACAGTTGTGGAGTGACCGCTGGTCGTTCGCGCG
>JAYVXK010000813.1:0-14292 GCA_043785265.1 Myxococcales bacterium
ATCGCGCGCCAATACCCCTTGAACGCCTGGAAATTGGCTGGTTGCGACGAGCGCGATGTCGACCTCTTGAATGCCGATGCCGACCGCGACCACCGTGTAACACTTGCCTGGTTGCAGCGTGAACGACTGCTCGAAGATTTGACCTTCTTGGAAGTTCGCAGCAACGATGTTGCCTTCGCGCACCATGCCGGGCGCTTCGGAGTTTGCGAAGTTGCCAAGCGGAATGGTCGCCGCGCCCGCGAACATCGGATCAATCGGCTGCGCGGGTGGACCACTCGGTGCGGCGCCAAATGGTTGCTGCTGCGGAGGTTGAGTCCCACCGCCGCCTGTTGCAGTCGCCGTCGGAAAGGCGGTCGGAAACCCAGACGGAATCGGAAACGGCCACGGATTGCCCGTCGTGCCGGATGGTTGCGCGGTGGGTTGTGGCTGCGCGGTCTGCGTCGGCTGCGGTTGTGGATATTGCGGTTGCGCAGTCGGATAGCCCGTCCCGTAACCTTGACTTGGCTGCGGCTGTGGTTGCGGTTGCCCATTGGGATAACCGTTGGGGTAACCCTGCTGCGGATACCCTTGCTGCGGATAGCCCTGCTGCGGATAGCCCTGCTGCGGGTAGCCCTGCTGCGGATAACCCTGCTGCGGATAGCCCTGCTGCGGATAGCCGCTCTGTTGCGGAGGGACATAGCCCGCCTGCCCAGGGCCAGGCGTATTGGCGGGTGTCGTCGACCCACCACACGCGAAGAACGGAACGAGCACACTGACCAAACCAAGAGGAAAAAGAGCCTTGCGCATGCGCGGAGCGTACGACACCGCGGCGCACAGCGCAGCTCGTTTGTGATAGGCAGTGCGCGTGGAGGCTCAACTACACGAGCTGCTCGATCTCGTCGCACGATGGGTTCACGTGATCGCCGGCATCATGTGGATCGGCAACTCGCTACTCTTCAACTGGCTCGACCGCAACCTCGAGAAACCAAGCGCTGAAGAGCAAACCGCTGCGAACAAAAGCGGAGAGCAGCTCGAGGGCCGCATCTGGCTGTTGCACTCGGGTGGCTTTTACGAGGTCATCAAGAAACAACTCGCGCCCAACCAGTTGCCCGCGGCTCTGCATTGGTTCAAGTGGCAGAATTTTTCTACTTGGATAAGTGGCATATGCCTACTTGTCATTGTCTATTACATGAGCGGCGGCGCGTTGCTCGTGGACGCAAACGTGGCGAAGATCGGTCCAGTCGTAGGGATCACGGTTGGCGTGACGTCGATCGTCGCGTCGTGGTTCTTCTATGATTTGCTCTGGCTGTCCCCATTACGTAATCGGCAATGGCTCGCTTCTGCGCTGTCTTTTGCCTGGGTTTTTGCGGTCGCTTATGCGCTGACTCACGTGCTGTCGGGCCGCGCGGCATTCATCCACATTGGCGTGATCTTGGGGACGGTCATGACTGGCAATGTTTGGTTCGTCATCGTGCCGAGTCAGCACGAGCTGGTGAATGCGACACGGGAAGGTCGCAAACAGGAAGCTTCCATCGGACAGCGCGCCAAACAAAGAAGCATTCACAACAACTACATGACCTTCCCATTGCTGTTCGTGATGATCAGCAATCACTTTCCCAGCACCTATGGATCCAAACTCAATTGGATCCTCTTGGCGGTCATCAGTATTGGCGGCGCGCTCGTTCGTCATTGGATGAACATTCGCTTTTGGTACGGCGCCTGGGGACCAGCGATGACAGCGACCATCGGCGCGACATTGGGTCTCTTGTTTTGGCTCACGCGACCTCCGCCGCGCACCGAGATCGCGCACCACGTGAGCTATGCCGATGCGCGGGCGGTCGTCGAGCGTCGATGTCTACCGTGTCATTCGTCTCAGCCGACAGACGAGACATGGCGGGTCGCGCCCAACGGGGTGATGTTCGATTCTGCGGCTCAAATGAAGGCGATGGCGCCACGCATGAAAGAGCGCGCTGCTGTTCTCAAGACGATGCCACTCAGCAACAAGACCGGCATGACTGACGAAGAACGCGCAGTGATCGCAGACTGGGTCGACGAAGGCGCTCCCGAGTGACCTGGTGCTATGCTCGGACGATGCGCCAAATAGCGATGCTCGTGTGCGCGGCGGTGATGGTGGCTTGTGGCGGCGATGACAGCGTCGCGCCTATTGGTGGTGACTCGAGCTCCCTACCCGACACGTCTTTCATCACCGACAGCGGCCCTCCCGACTCCGCATCCATCGATGGAGCAGACACTGCCGCTGCGCGTGGACTGCACGTCGAAGCCAACAAGCTCGTCGACCAAGGGAAGGTCGTGAGACTCCTAGGAGTCAATCATTCGGGCGGCGAATACGCCTGCGATCAAGGCTACGGCATCTTCGAAGGCCCCACGGACGACACGCTGGTCTTGCCGATGCTCACGTGGAAGGCCAACACGGTTCGCTTGCCCATCAACGAGCAATGTTGGCTGGGCATCAACGGCATCAAGCCGCAGTACGCAGGCAAAAACTACCAAGATGCCCTTTTTGCGCTCGTCACGGTCTTTCGCAAACACAATATGTACGTGATTTTGGATTTGCACTTTGCAGCGCCGGGTACCCACCTCGCCGATGCGCAACAGCCCATGGTCGACGCAGACCACGGCCCGACTTTTTGGAAAGAAGTGGCAGCCGCGTACAAAGGCGATCTGGGTGTGCTGTTCGATATCTTCAATGAGCCTTATCTCGATAGTGGCAATATCGTCGGCAACACGGATCCATGGAACTGCCTACAAAATGGGTGCACCGCGCAACTACAGAGAGGCTCGACTGGCAACTATCAGACCGCCGGCACGCAGTCTTTGGTCGATGCGATTCGCAGCACGGGGTCAGAGAACATCATCATGGTTCCCGGTCTGGCCTATACGAGCGACCTCTCAGGCTGGCTCACGCACAAGCCCACCGACCCCAAAGGCAACATCGTCGCGAGCAACCACTTGTACAACTTCAATGGCTGCATTGATGTCCCGTGCTGGGATCAAAAATACAAAGCCGTTTCGCAAGCAGTGCCGCTCGTCTCTGGTGAAAACGGCGAAGACGATTGCGCGCACGGGTTCGTCGACGCCTACATGACGTGGGCAGACGGACTCGGTACTTCGTATTTGGGTTGGACGTGGAACACCTGGAACTGCAACCAAGGTCCCGCGCTCATCACCAAGTACGACGGCACGCCAACGGCCTTCGGCGTGGGACTCATGAAGCACCTGCAGGGCCTGTAGAACCGGCGAAAAACCTGCTACCGATGGGCGCCATGCTCAACGCTTACATCTCGGGCACCGGCGGGTATGTTCCGCCGCGCGTCGTCACCAACGACGATCTCCGCACGCATTACGGCATCGAGACTACGCACGAGTGGATCCTCCAGCGAACAGGGATCGAAGAGCGGCGCTACTCCGAGCCTGGCGTGGCCACGAGCGATCTCGCTGTGCATGCGACGAATCAAGCGCTCGAGCGCGCCAACTTGAAGGCAAAGGATCTCGACATGATTCTTTTCGCCTCTCTCTCGCCAGACATGCACTTTCCGGGCACCGGGCCCATCCTCCAGCGCAAGCTCGGGATGCTCGACGGCGACGACCCCAAGTTCGTTCCTGCGATGGACATTCGCAATCAGTGTTCGGGTTTCTTATATGGATTAGCGACCGCTACTTCGATGGTGCAATCGGGCGCTCTCAAACACGTTTTGGTCGTGGGCGCAGAAACCCACTCCGCGGCGCTCGACTTTTCGACGCGCGGGCGGCAGGTGACTTCGCTCTTCGGGGACGGCGCTGGCGTCGTGATCGTCAGCGCGACCGAGGAGAATCGCGGCGTGCGCAAGTGGGTGCTCGGGTCGGACGGACGTGGCGTGGATGCCTTGAAATTGCCTGTTTGGGACATCCGCAACCGCCCATACGTGAAAATCGACGAGCACGGAAATGGCGTGGTGCCGCCAGAGATGATGTGGCCGCAGATGGACGGCAAGGCGGTCTTCAAGAATGCCGTCGAGCGAATGTGCATGGGATTGATGCAGGTCCTCTGGGATCAACAACTGTCGACCAACGACATCGACCTATTCTGTTTTCATCAAGCGAACATGCGAATCAATCAATATGTCGCTCAGCAAATGGCCATTCCAGAAGAGAAGTTGATTCACAACATTCAAAAGTACGGCAACACCACAGCGGCGACGATTCCCTTGTTGCTGGCCGAAGCAGTCGAGACGGGGCGCCTCAAACGCGGCCACAAAGTGGCGCTGGTCGCGTTCGGAGCGGGGTTTACTTGGGGAGCGGCCATCATCGACTGGTGAGTGATCGCTCGGCCGTGTATCCTCTTAGGTATGGGGCGTTTGTCTGCGATTCCGTTCGTCGCCCTCGCATTTGCGCTCGGCGCCACGCTGTCGCAATGCGCGACCGGCGTGAAAGTCGACGACCCTGCTCCTGCGCCCACCGATACCAATCGTGATGGCGGCCCCACCCCGGGGAAAGACGCGGGATGCGTCATGCAGTGTGGCGGCAAGTGCACCGACACGCAGAACGATCCGACCAACTGCGGCAAGTGCGCCAACGCATGTCCGCCGAGCGCGACATGCGAAGCCGGTAATTGCAAATGCGCGACGGGCAAGTTGTGCACTGGCAAATGCGTCGACACGCAAGTAGACGCAAAAAACTGCGGCCAATGCGGCAACGATTGCGCGGGTGGCGATGGCGGTAGCAGCGGCGGCACATGGAGTTGCGTGGCAGGCGCGTGCTCGCTCAGCTGCACAGGCGGACAAATCGCGTGCAACGGAGCGTGCTTCGATCCCCAAGCGACCGACACTCACTGCGGCACGTGCAACAACGATTGCACCACGACGTCTGCGTCATGTTGCACCGGCTCGTGCGCAAACACAGCCACGGACCCTTTGAACTGTGGGGGCTGCGGCACCGTCTGTGGCGGAGGCGGCAAGTGCACCAACAGCAAGTGCTGCTCGCTCGAGCCCACGGGATCATGCTTGCAGAATCCATGCACCACAGGCGGGCCGCTCACTCCTGGGTGTGATGGAACAGGCTGTGTGGCAAAAGTGTGCGCGGCTGATCCGTATTGTTGCGACACGTCCTTTGGCTTGTGGGACAGCGGGTGCGTTAGCGAGGTCACCACGTATTGCGCGCCGCAGTACAAGTGCCAGTGCTAGTGCGTCAAAGCTGCGGCGACGAAACGTGACCCGAACCTGACGGAACCGTGACACGCAAAACGCTACGTTTTAGGCATGTCTGATGACTCGGCGCTGACGGTCCGTTCGCACGATGCCGATCGCAAGTTGCAACTGGCCAAGTCAGTTCCATTCTTTGCGATTCACGCGCTCGCAGTCGCTGGTGTGCTCTGGCTCGGTTGGTCTTGGAAGGGCTTCGCGCTCGCGGTCGCTCTCTACTTCATTCGCATGTTCGGCGTGACGGGCGGCTACCACCGCTACTTCTCGCATCGCACCTTCAAGACCAGTCGCGTGATGCAATTCTTGTTGGCGGTCTTGGCCATGTCCTCGTCGCAAAAGGGCGTGCTGTGGTGGGCAGCGCATCATCGGCATCACCACAAGCACTCTGACGAACCGGTCGATGTGCACTCCGTGCTGCAAGATGGTTTCCTCTGGAGTCACGTGGGTTGGATCTTGTCGAGCAAGTGGGAAGCCACCGATCTCTCGAAGGTCAAAGACCTGGCGAAGTATCCCGAGTTGCGTTGGCTCGATCGTTGGTTCTTGCTGCCACCAATCGCCCTTGGCGTAGGGCTATTTCTGATCGGTGGCCCATGGGCGCTCGTGTGGGGCCTGTTCGTGTCGACCACGTTCTTGTGGCACGGCACCTTCACCATCAACTCGCTGACTCACGTCTGGGGCAACCGTCGCTATCAAACGACCGACAACAGCCGAAACAATTTGTTCTTGGCGCTCATCACGATGGGTGAGGGCTGGCACAACAATCATCACTACTACCAGCGCTCGGTCAAACAGGGTTTCTTCTGGTGGGAGATCGACGTCACCTATTACGTGTTGCGGATGATGTCGTGGGTCGGTCTGGTGTGGGATCTCCACACGCCTCCTCTCAAAATTCGTGACGCATACAAGAGCGCGGAGACTGTGCGCCCGCTGCTCGTTCGCCCCGCGCTGCAAGACGCCGAGTAGGTCACTCGACTTCGTCGCGCTTGCAGTTGGCGCTGAACCGCTCCACGAGCCACTGCGCCGCTGGCCCCAACGCCACGCCTCGCTCGTAAACGACCGCGAGCGGCAGGTCGAGATCTCCGCCATTGCCGGAGCCCGGACGAATGCGAACGAGCTTGTTTTTAGCCAGATCCGTGCGGATCATATGGAGCGGCATGTTCCCCCAACCAAGACCCGCGCGGAGCATCTCGAGTTTGGTCGCGAGATCGACGACGCGCCACGTGCGAGGAGAGAGCACGCCTTGATCGGGTGACTGTGCACTGCCACGTTCGGAGAGCACGACCTGCACTTCGCGTTCGAGTCGCGCACGCGGCACCCGTCCCTTGATGCTCGCGAGCGGATGCGTCGCGGCGACCACTGGAACCATCTTCACAGTCGTGAGGTGCTCCTGAACGAGCCCGGCGCCGACGAACGGTCCCGCCACGCCGATCTGACAGGTGCCATCGGTGATGCGATCGATCACGGCGCCCATCGTCTCGGTATGGACACGCAATTCGATCGACGGATACTCGCGCGCGAACTGATGAAGACTCGTCACCAACGCATGAAGAGGGAACGTAGAGTCGACACACACGGAGACGGTCGCCTCGAGTCCACCCGACAATCCTCGCGCGACGCCGCGCAGTTCGAACACTTCACCGAGGATGCGTCTCGCAGCGGCGAGCACTGCGCGTCCCTCGTTGGTGAGGGTCGGCACTTTGCTGGTGCGATCCCAAATCTCGAGGTCTAGCTCTGCTTCGAGCGACTTCATCGCGTGGCTCACCGCAGACTGCACGCGGTGGAGCTTGCGCGCGGCGGCTGAAAAAGAGCCTTCGTCGACCGCGGTCACGAGCATGCGGAGTTGATCGAGCGTGAGAGCGTCGAGCATCGGGCAGGCAGGTTACATCACATGCGGGACGGTACGTCGCTCATGCTCGGCTCACTTCTTCTTGAGTTCGATGCTCGCGGAGTTGATGCAATATCGCAGGCCGGTGGGGCGTGGGCCGTCGTCGAAGACGTGACCGAGGTGGCCGCCGCACTTGGCGCACATCACCTCTGTGCGCTTCATGCCGAGAGTGCGATCTACTTCTTCTTCGACCATGGCTCGATCGCGGACTTGAAAAAAACTCGGCCATCCGCAGCCAGAATCGTACTTTGCGTCTGACTCGAACAACTCGGTGCCGCAGCCCGCGCACACATACGTGCCGACCTCGTGGTTGTCGTAATACTTGCCCGTGAACGGGCGCTCGGTCCCCTTTTGTCGAAGCACTTCGTACTGCATGGGGTCGAGTGTTTTCTTCCACTCTTCGGCGGTTTTTTCGATCGGATACTTCTTCATCTCATCGCTCCAATGCTTCGCGAACGCGACTGACCAAGGTCGAGAGTACGTGAACGCGTGCGTGATATTTGTCCTCCGCTGCCACGAGTGTCCACGCCGCGCTCGACGTGCTCGTGCGATCGATCATCTCGGCCGCCGCGATCTCGTACGCCTCTGACTTGTCGCGATTTCGCCAGTCTTCATCGGTGATTTTGAATCGCTTGAAGCCGGTCTTCTCTCGCTCATGGAAGCGCTTGAGTTGTTCGTTTCTGCCGATTTGCAGCCAGAACTTGCACAAGACGAGATCGCCCCGGACCAACTGCTCCTCGAAGTCGTTGATCTCTGGATACGCGCGCCGCCAATCGGTCTCGGAACAGAAGCCCTCTACGCGCTCGACGAGTACGCGGCCATACCACGATCGATCGAAGATCGTGATCTTGCCCTTGCGCGGCATGTGGCGCCAAAACCGCCATAAATAAGGCTGCGCGCGCTCTTCGTCGGTGGGTGCTGCGATGGGCACGACATGGTAGCTGCGCACGTCGAGCGCGTGCACGACCCGACGAATGGCGCCGCCCTTGCCGGCGGCATCGGAGCCTTCGAAGACGCACACGACCCCAATCTTTTGGGCGCGCTTGTGTCGGGACAGCAGATTGAGTTCGCCCTGCAGCTGGGCAAGTTTGGTCTCGTACTTTTCTTTTTGGAGCTTCTGCGTGAGATCGATCTGATTGACGAGATTCTTGCGGTCCAGTTCGGGGGTCACCGCGGTCGTTCGCTTCGCTCCGTTTGCTTTTGCTTTGGGTGCATCCGCGGCGGCCAGACCGCGCTTCATCGCCTCGATCAAAAGAGTCGCGCTGGTGAGCGATCGATAGCGAGCGTCGGTGCCTTCGATGATGTGCCAAGGCGCGTGCCCCGTGCTCGTGCGCCGAATCACCGCCTCAGACACGCTACGAAATTGATCGTAACGCCCGAGAAAATCCCAGTCGCGCTTCGTTACGCGCCAACGCGTTTCCTTGTTCTTTTCGAGCTTTTTTAGCCTCTTTTTTTGTTCGACCTTCGACAGGTGAAACCAGAGCTTCACGAGCGCGATGCCTTCGTCTGCGAGCATCTGTTCGAGATTGACGATGCGATCGAGATGATCTTCGAAGTCCTTGTGGTTCATCTTGCCGACTACGCGACCCAAAATCGGATCGGAGTACCAAGAGCCAAAGAACAGTCCGACATTCCCCTTGGGCGGCAACGCTCGCCAGAAGCGCCACATGGGCGGACGCGCGCGCTCCTCGTCCGTGTGTTCGCCAAAGCCATGCGTGATGATGTGACGCGCATCCATCCACTCGCTCAAGATGTGCGCGGTCTCGCCTTTTCCGGCGCCCTCCACACCATTGATGAGTACGAGCACCGGAAACTTCCTTTTTTCGAGCACGGCGAGCTGCGTATGGAGCAACTCCTCGCGTAACTTTCCGACGCGCTTCTGGAAGGTGGCCTTGTCGATTGCGTGACCCATCTCGGCGGACTCGAACATGGCCGCCAGTATAGTGCCGGCGTCGCGGTGATGTTGGCCCTCGACGCCCCGTTGGTGCATTCATCGAGACAAATGTTGCGCTTCATCTTGATTTGTCTGGCCGGTGCTTTGGGCACTGGCTCGCGCTACTTGGTGGGCCTCGGATGCATGCGCGCGTTCGGCGGTGATTTTCCGATCGGCACGTTGGTGGTCAATGTGCTCGGCTGCTTTTTGATCGCCCTCGTGATGCAGGTCGCGACCATTGGTCTGATCTCGGAGACCACGCGTTACATGCTCGCGACGGGGTTCATGGGTGGACTCACCACGTATTCGGCCTTCAATTTCGAGTCGACCCAGTACTTTGACCAGCGCGCCTACAGCCTGATGTTGCTCAATGTCTTGCTCACCCTCGCGCTTTGTTTTGCCGCGGGAATGGCGGGAGCTGCGGTGGCACGGCGCGCTTTTGCGTGACTTCGATCCATCGATGCAATTGATGGTTCATGTGAGTCGATTGCCGATTCCGTAGATGCATGGGCGCGCTTATCTTGAGGCGCTCAACAGGAGAGTGATTCATGGGCTGGAACATCGATACGTCGCACTCGAGCATTGGCTTCACCGTTCGTCACATGATGTTCGCAAAGGTGCATGGGCGCTTCGCGAAGTGGAGCACCAAACTCGAGTTGGACGACAAGAACCTCGCTGCATCGAAAGTGTCGGTCGAAGTCGAAGCCGCGAGCATCGACACAGGCGACGAGAAGCGCGACGCGCACCTCAAAAGCGCTGACTTCTTCGACGCGGAGAAGTTCTCGACGCTCAAGTTCACGAGCAAGCGAATCGAAGGCAGCGGAGACAACGTGAAGGTCGTCGGCGATCTCACGATTCACGGCGTCACCAAAGAGGTCACCCTCGAAGTCGAGAAGACCGGCAGTGGCAAGGACCCCTGGGGCAACGCGCGGGTCGCGTTCAGCGCCAAGACGAGCGTCAACCGCAAAGACTACGGATTGAGCTGGAATCAGGCGCTCGAAGCGGGCGGTGTGCTCGTGAGCGAGAAGGTCGACATCCAAGTCGAAGTGCAAGCCGTCTTCGCTGCCTGAGTCAGACCGTGTCTCAGGGACCGATGCGAGCCCAGGTGTTCGCGCAGAGATTTTGATCGGTCCCTGCGACACAAAGTTTGTAGGAGTTGCTCGCGTCGATGCGGACCATCGTTTCGGCTCCGAAACACTGCCCGTGCGACTCGGTCGTGTTGCTCGACTTCACCGTGCAGCCTGCCCGCACCATGGATTCGGTCAAGCGACGCAGCTCGTTGTCAGGGTTGCTGGTTGGATTGCGCCAACCAAAGCTCGCGTCGGATCCCGTGACGGGCTCGTTGAGTAACGGCGCGCTCACGACGACGCCGCGGGTGGGCGTGTTGTAAACGATCCCCGTGCGTCCGTAGGATGACGATCCCCCTCCGCCGTACGATCTGCCGTAGTACCCATGATGGCCGTAGTAGCCGCCGCCATAGACGCCGCCGCCATAATAACCGCGACCGCAGCCCGTAAGCGCTGCGAGCGCCAACAGCGTGGTGAGCGAAAGCCAGAACAAGGAGGGGACACGCGTTCTCGTCGTCATGTGAACACCTAGCTACGGTCCGCCCAGAAACCCGTGGAATCTGCGGGGACGAACCCTTCTGGAAGAGATACTGCAAGCTGCACGCCGAGTCCCGTCACGAGACTCAATATGATGGACTTCATATTTTCGTCCACCGCGGCTACTCTGACAGGTACCGCTCGCCCGAGCAAAGCCAGCTGCGCGATTAGGGCTCCAAACGGACAATTAAGTGACGACAACTCGCTGGACGCCACGCCAATATGACGGTGCTCTGATGCGATCGGCCGCGTTCGTCGCTGGATCGTTGATCGCCACGAATGCGTTTGGAGCCGAGCCTCCGTCTCCTCAAGCGTGCATCGCGGCCAACGAGCGTTCGATCACCTTGAGAAACGAGCATCACTTGCGTGCCGCCCGTGACGAGCTCGTCGTTTGTGCAGCAGAAGCATGTCCTGCGTTGGTTCGCGCAGAGTGCTTGCGGCACATCGATGAAGTGGTCGCAGCGATTCCGTCCATCGTGTTCGATGTTCGCGATGCGAGCGGCAAAGACCTCGTCGCCGTAGCGGTCTCGATGGATGGCGCGCGTCTCACGGATCGACTGGACGGCACGGCGATCGCGCTCGATCCGGGTGAGCGCACATTCAAGTTCGAGACGGCGGGACTCGACCCGGTCGTGCAAACCATCGTCGTGCGCGAGGCCGTTCAAGGGCAGCATGTGAGCGTGACGATGCGAGGACAAACCTCCGTGCTGCCGATCGTGGGTGTAGCGACGATTGTGGTGGGTGTGCTCGGTGTTGGCGTGGGTGCATTCTTTGGTTGGCGCGCAAAGAGTCTGCATGACGACGTGACCGCTGCGTGTCCGGCGTATCCGGCGTGCGGCATCGAGAGTGCGAACGCGGACAACGCCACGTCGCAAACTGCGGCGTTGCTTTCGACGATTGGATTCGTGGCGGGGGGGTTGCTCGTAGCGACCGGCATTGCACTGTTTTGGCCCCCAAACAGGCAGCGGCTTCCGCGCGCATCACCGCCAATGGCCTTCTGCTGCAAGGTGCGTTTTGACGCGCGTTTTTGCGGTCGCCGTCGCGTTGACAGCCTCGGCACTGTCAGTCGCGTGTGCGTCGATTCTCGGCATCGAAGACACTGTCGCGCCGACGGATTCAGGGCCAACCGTTGACGCCTTCAAGGGGAGCGACGCAGCGGATGCGTCTGACGCGCCAGTCAAAGACGCCGCTACGGACACATCGACGATCGACGCTTCATGCGCTGGCGCATGCAAGCCGTTCACGTCTGGGCCATGCGTGCTCGCATGCAACCAAACCGCATCTGACATCACGACTGGACCCAACAACACGGTGCTCTGGATCAACACGGGGGGATCTGGAGGCGTGATCTCAGCGGATGAATCAACAGGTGCGCAACAGCCGCTCATGCCAACCGGACCGATTTCGCCCGGCGCGCGCATCGCGACTGGCGGCAGTTTGGTTTTCTATACCGATGGTGCCCTCCTTCGGGTGCTCAAGAACAACGCTCCCATCGACATGACAACGGCCATCTCGCAAATCACTTCGATCGCGGTCGCGGGACCGCGACTCGGCTACACGTTCGGCCCCAACGTCTCTTCATGCTCAGCGGCCTATGCTCCATGCAGCCCCACCCCAGTTGGAACCAATCTGTCGGGAAGCGCCGGCGGGATTGTTGGCGACTCCAATCAGGATTTGTACTGGTTCACGGCGGCCGTGCAGCTGTGGTGGTGCACCAATTCATCCTGTCCGAATAACTTCGTGAGCAATTTGGACGTCGTGCTCGGCGTTTCTTGGAACGCCACCGCCAATACGCTCTACGCCCTCGGCGATGCCACCAGTGCGTTCGTCGTGACTCCCTGGACGCTCCCTAACGCCAAAGGCGCTAAGCTCGTCGGACAGGGAGTCGCCAAAGCGATCACCGCTGACGGCGACCACCTCTACGTAGCGAGCAGCGCGGGAGTCCAAAGATCGATCGGCGGGGGCGCGTTCTCTCAGCTGGCGGGAGGTAGTCCGAGTGCGATCGCTGCAGACAACACGTGGGTCGTGTGGGTCGATCAAGACAAAATCATGCGCACGCAACGCTGATCACCACGCACCGTCTGCGACACGTGCATACGAGTCCTCGCCGCTCATGCACAACTCACCAAGCACGCGAGCACGAGGCAGCTCGGTGGCGATCCAATATTGCGTGGCGGCGAGGATGCCTTCGTAAAACGCGCGGCGATCGCCTGATGACGTTTCGAGGCTTGTTTGTGCGGCCGCAGCGGCGTCGAGCCATTGCCAGGCGATCGCGAGGATGCCCATCATCTCGAGGTAGTCGGCGCTGTGAAGCAGCATCTCGTCGACCTTGTTGGCAAGTCCCAAGCCGCCCAAGTGCATCGTGATCTCTGTGGCCGCGACGAGTTGCTTGTCGAGCGCATCGCACCACGTCGCACGAACACCTGCGCTGCGTGCACGTGCGATGACTGCGTTGATCTCTTCGGAGAGCACGCGAAGTGCAGCGCCTCCACCGGCCATCACTTTGCGGCCCAACAAATCCAAACTCTGAATGCCGCTCGTGCCCTCGTGGATCGTGTTCAACTTTTGGTCGCGCAGGTAGCTCTCGACCACATACTCAGTCGTGTACCGTAACCTCCGTGGACCTGCACGGCGAGCGCGTTGGCCTCGAAGCCACGCTCGGCTGGAAATGTTTTTGCGAGAGGTGTGAGCAGATCGAGCAGCAATGATGCGCGCGCGCGATCGGCGTCGGTCGCTCCGTGATGCGCGAGATCCCACGTGCGAGCCGTCCGCGCCACGAGCAAGAGAGAGCCTTGTGCGATCGCCTTTTGCCGCAACAACATGCGGCGAACGTCAGCATGCTCCACGATGGGCACCTGCGGAGATCGCGGATCTCGTGACGCGAGCGATCGACCTTGCGGACGTGTGCGCGCGTAGTCGAGAGCTTCGTGGTACGCAGCCGACGCCGTCGCTGCGGCTTGAAGTCCAACCAAGATGCGCGCTTCGTTCATCATCTGAAACATGTAGCGAAGGCCTTGATGCGCCTCACCGACGAGCCAGCCTCGGCAGTCGCCCTCGTCACCGAACGACAAGGCGACACTCGGCAGTCCGCGCCACCCCATCTTGTGCAACACGCCAGTCGTGTGCACGTCGTTGCTCACCAAACGCTGGCCATCGGATCTCATCTTCGGCACGACGAACAAACTGATCCCCTTCGTCCCCGCTGCGGCTCCGTCGATGCGCGCAAGCAGCAAGTGCACGATGTTGTCCGTCAGGTCTTGGTCGCCACCCGAGATGAAAATCTTCGAGCCACTGATGTGATGCCATCCGCGATCGTCAGGCCTAGCGACGGTCGCCACATCGGACAAACTCGACCCCGCGTGTGGCTCCGTGAGCGCCATCGTCCCGAGCCACTCGCATGCGTTCATCTGAGGCAAATAAGCCTGCTTGAGCTCGTCGCTGCCAAAGCTCTCGATCAAATGCGAGGCCCCAGCTGTCAGTGTGAAGTAGCTACCGGCGCTCAAGTTCGCGGCTGCCGTGTACGTCATGGCGAGTGTGGCCACCGTGCTCGGCAAACTCATTCCGCCGCTCTCGGAAGATCGCGTCGCTTTCGTGAGATCGAAACCGGCGAGCCTTGGCAACAACTCATGCATTCGTGGATGCACCAACACGTGCCCATCTACGAAGCGCGGTGGCTCTTGGTCCATTGGCTTG
>JAYVXK010000814.1:0-4594 GCA_043785265.1 Myxococcales bacterium
TCATCGTGATAGAACTCGACCTCGTGGACGCCACCATCGTCGCAAAGGGGCGATTCGAGGTTCGCGGCGGCACGCTCACGGTTTCGCGTGGCAAAGCGAACCGCGACGAGCTCGAGATCGGACCCGAAACACAAGTCGTTGGTCGCAACGAAGCGTGCGATCTCGTCTTGGACGACAAGAAGGTGAGCGCGGTCCACATGGAGCTCGTCGCCACTGAGCGCGGCGTGCGCGTGCGCGATCTTGGCTCACGCAACGGCACTTCGGTGGGCGACACGCGCATCGGGGAGGTCTACCTCACCAAGAAGACCACGATCACGTGCGGAGATACCGGCCTCGAGTTCAATCCAACGACACCCGAACAGGTTCGCGTCTCGGACGTCGCGGAGTTTGGTCCTCTCGTGGGATCGAGCGCGACCATGCGCGCGGTGTTCGAGCGGTTGCGCAAGGCAGCGCCGACGGAGCTCACGGTTCTGATCGGCGGCGAAACCGGCACCGGCAAAGAACTCGTCGCACAAGCAATTCACCAAGCGAGTTCGCGCGCGCACAAGCCGTTCGTGGTGGTCGACTGCGGCTCGATCCCGCCGTCTCTCGCAGAGAGCGCGCTGTTCGGTCACGAACGAGGCAGCTTCACGGGAGCCGTCGACAAACGCATTTCGCCATTTGCGGAAGCCGATGGCGGCACCATCTTCCTCGACGAGCTCGGCGAGTTGCCCGTCGACGTCCAGCCCAAGTTGCTCCGCGCCCTCGCCGAGCAGCGCATCAAGAGTGTGGGCTCGAACACCTATCGACCCGTCAACGTACGCGTGCTCGCCGCCACTCGTCGCGATCTGGTGCGCGAGGTGAACGCGGGCAACTTCCGAAGCGACCTTTATTTCCGCGTCGCTCAACTCAAAGTGGAGTTGCCTGCGCTACGCAACCGTCTCGAAGACCTGCCGGCGCTCATTCGTCGCATGATGAACGACCTCGGTGGCGCAGAGGCCTACGACCGCATCACGCACGACTCGATGGAGCGCTTGATGCGCCACGACTGGCCGGGCAACGTGCGCGAACTCCGCAATGTCGTCGCGGTCGCGCTCGCTTTCGGCAAAGAAGGCCCGCTCGACATCGCGCAGCACCTGTCACCGCTCGTGTCAGGCGCAGCCGAGAGCACGCCAACCCGCGGCCGCACCTTCCAAGACGCCAAACGCGACGTACTCGCGCGCTTCGAGCGAGAATACTTCACTGCGCTCCACGCGGAGTGCAACGGCAACGTCAGCGAAATCGGTCGACGCGCAGCCATGGAGCGAGCCCACGTACGCGGCTACTTGAGACGCCACGGCATTGGCGACAACAAGGGCAGCGACAAAGACTAAAGCGGGGACCGGGACGGGTGCGGGGGACGGGTGCGGGGACGGCGACGGCGGACGGCGACGGCGACGGCGACGGCGGACGGCGACGGCGACGGATCGCTACAGCTTGTTTCGCAGTTCGACGTCGAAGCTCTTGAACGCGCTCTCGTTGGGCCACTCGGGCGCGCCCGCGAGCAATTGCGTGGCTTCCCGCCTGCTGCCGCGATCGATCGCGACGATCGCCGCGGCGTAGCGCATCGCCCAATGCACGAGCGGGGAGATGCGACCCGCTTCAGCCAGCACGCGTGCGTCGCCTTCTTGGCTCGCGTGTTGGAATGCCCGCACCATCGCGACCACGCCATCGCGGAGTTTGATCACACGTCGCTTGGTGAGAGGACCTGCGGCCGGCATTGGCAGGTGAGTGAGCGCGGTCGCCTTGCTGAGAGCCGATGCGGCGTCGCCTTCGAACGTGTCGAGCAACGCCTCCACGAACAGTCGTTGCTCGATCGCCGCGTCCCACGCCGCCCCCTTATGTGCGCGCGTCAGAGCATTTCTCGCGGCTTCGATCCATCCATAAGACGCGTACGCAGTCGCGATCATCAGCGGCGCCATGGTCTCGGGATACATCACGCGCTCGATTGATCGACGCCACGACTCGAGCACACGATGCACGTCACCCGAGCGGAGCAGCCGGCGCGTTCGGTGCTGCACGAGCAGAACGGGCAAGAATGTCGTCACGATGACGAGCCCGAGTGGCGCGAAGAAGCGCGGATCCTTGAGCGCCATCTGCAACAAGAGCAACGCGCACACGGCGCTCACGAGCAGCGGAAGGATGGCGACGCGACGACCAAGCATCGATGGATGCGTTAAGATAGCACTCCTCGGGCAGTTCGCGATTTCGCGTTTTGCGCGTGGCGAGCGAAACAGCCGAGAATGGACGCGATTTGGCGATGGAGAATCACGTAGGCTCCGGCCAATGTCTCGAGAACTTCTGACTCGCTTCTACTCTGGCTTCAAAGCTCGCGACCCCGAAGCGATGGGTGGTTGCTACGCCGATGAGGTCGTCTTCTCGGACCCCGTCTACACGCACCTGGTCGGTGAGCGGGCGCGCAACATGTGGCGAATGCTCGCGGGACGCGCCAAAGATCTCGAGCTCACCTACGACATCAAGAGCGCGAGCGACACCCGCGGTGAAGTTCATTGGGAAGCGCGCTACACGTTTTCGCTCACGGGTCGCAAGGTGCACAACATCATCGACGCAACAGTCGAGATCAAAGACGCCAAGATCGTCAAACACACAGACGTCTTCAGCTTCTGGCGCTGGTCGCGGCAAGCCTTGGGTATCTCGGGCTTGCTCTTGGGCTGGTCGCCCATCGTCAAAAATAAGGTCCGCACCAACGCGAGCAAAGCGCTCGACGAGTTCTGCGCAAAACGCGACGCCTGAGGTTCTTCGTGAGCGAGCGCCGTGCGATCAGATGCGGGCGGCAAGTTCTTCGGCAAGTTCTAAGGCTATTTCGCGCGTGACTTTGATACGTTGGTCGCGATGTCTCAATCCGTTCCGCCGCCGCCGCCGTCTGTCACGAAGGCGCCGCGCACGCGCGTGCTCTATGCCGACGACGAAGCCGACGTGCGAGAGGTGTTCGCTTCGGTCTTTGCGGGCGACTTCGATGTGGTGACCGCTCCAGGCGGAGACGAAGCCCTCCGCGCGTTGCCCAATGGCGAGTTCGACGTCCTCGTGAGCGACATGCGCATGGACCCGATGCGCGGCTCGGAGCTCTTGGCGCGCGCATTCGACTCGCATCCCGACACGCAACGCATCTTGCTCACCGGCTACAGCGATCACGACGACCTCGCAGACGCAGTCAATCGCGGGCACGTGTTCGCCTACGTGCAAAAGCCATGGGACGTGGAGCAACTGAAGCTCACGATCGAACGAGCAGCGGAGCAGCGCAGACTCACGATCGAAAATCGTCGGCTGGTGCAGCAACTCAAAGAGGCGAACTCCAAGCTCATGGACGACGTCGAGGTCGCCGTGAGAGCGACGCCCAAAGCAAAACTGACCATCAGCTCGCCTGCGATGGCGAAGGTGCTCGAGCAAGTGATGGCGGTCGCGGGCACCGACGCGAGTGTGCTCATTCATGGAGAGACAGGCGTCGGCAAAGAACTGGTCGCGCTCGCGATCCACGAGCGGAGCCCGCGAAAACGAGGGCGATTCGTCGCGCAGAACTTGGCGGCGCTGCCACCCGAGCTGATGACCAGTGAGTTGTTTGGTCACGTGAAAGGCGCGTTCACTGGAGCGAGCGGCGCGCGACGCGGACTCTTCGAGCTCGCTGACGGTGGCACGCTCTTCCTCGACGAAATCGGCGAAGCACCTGCTGCTCTGCAAGCCATGTTGCTTCGCGCGCTCGAGTCTCGAGAGATTTGGCCCGTCGGAGCGAGTGAGCCACGCCGTGTCGATCTGCGTGTGGTGGCCGCGACCAATCGCGACTTGCTTCCGCACGCGCAGGCCGGTCACTTCCGACTCGACTTGTATTATCGACTCGCAGTCGCGCCGATCTTCGTTCCGCCACTTCGTCAACGACCCGAGGACGTGCGCGGGCTTGGTGCGTCGATGCTCGAAGGCGCGGCGCGACGCATGAGCAGGCCAGTTCCGCGAATGAGCGACGCTGCCTGGGCCGCGCTCGAAGCGCACTCGTGGCCAGGCAACGTGCGTGAACTCTCGAATGTCATGGAGAGGCTCGCGATTTATCACGCAGGTCGCGAAGTGGAGATCGACGACCTCAACTTGCCGATCGCGCTGGGCGAAGAGACCACCGATCGGATGGACGCGCGATCGAGTCAGTATCCGTCGCGTCGCAGTCAGCCGCCCCCGTCGGCGCGCGGGACGACCGATACGAGCATCGTTTTGGACTTGCCCGACAAGGGGACCAACTTCGACGACCTCGAGCGATCGATCTTGCAGCAAGTGCTCGTGCGCTCGGAGGGCAACCAATCGAAAGCCGCACGAACCCTCGGTCTGTCCGAAAGCACGCTGCGCAGTCGGCTCAAGCGCCTCGGCCTCAAAGGGTGATAAACTGACCGCGAAATGGCGGCATCAGAGGGCGAGCTGAGGGGACGTCTTCCTTCGCTCGGCAAGTACGACATCATCGAGGAGATCGGTCACGGCGGCATGGCCACTGTGTACCGCGCGCGCGATCCACGATTGAACCGAGACGTCGCCGTCAAAGTGATTCATCCGCACCTGCGTGATTCGCCCGAGGTTGCGC
>JAYVXK010000815.1:0-4594 GCA_043785265.1 Myxococcales bacterium
ATACCCGATGTTCGTGCCCACCTCGACAATACGTTTTGGTCGTGTTGCGGCCGTCGTGATTGCGAGGAACGCTGCCACTTCGGGATCGCTGATGGGACAGCGCCGCTCGGCTGCATAGGCTTCCATCTTCACGAGAAGCGCGTCGCGCGGTGTCTCGATTGATTCGAGGTAACGAGCTTGATCCGCGTGCAAAATCGCGTCGACAGTGTGTTTCATGATCCGCTCGATTTGGTGGGTTGGTGGTTCGTGGTCGGCTTATGCCCAAAGCATGCCGAAGAAAGGGAGGATAGTTGCGCACACAGCGACCAGGTCAGCCGCACGACGACGCCAAGGCTGCTTCTTGCACCTTTTGGATGTGTTGCCAACGTAAGTAAGTCGAGTCATTTCATGAAGGTGATGGCGTACGACCAAGTGCGCTCGCGCGAATCTCTTGGCATCGTCCCACGAGACAGGAACAATGAACCCTAGGCGTTTTTTTCCTCGCCTACCAAAACGACGTGACCACCCCCACCTGCATATTCAGCGTCGCTGGACGAGAGATCTCCCGCGCCGACCACGGTTCGCTGCACGCGGAGTACGCGCTCTTCGACGGCGACTGCATCGAGCTTCGCAAGACCGAGCCCGGGATCGTTCGGGAAGTCGGCTATCGCACGACTGTGGTCGAGGCCCGTGAACGGCTTTCGGCGGCCGGCCTCACGATGGATGTGGCCAATCGCGCAGCGAGCGCGACCCAACAGAGTCTTGCCGGTTTCTTTGCGCGTGGCCCGGTCGTGCGCCGCATCGTCTCGGCTCTCGGCCCGCGCGAACTTTTTCAAGGTCGAATCTGGAGTGCTGAGACGAAGACCTACGAAGGCGTGTGGCTTGATTTGCGGGCTCTGGCCGATCAACTCGGTGAAGGCGCGGCGGCTGCGATGCAGCTGTTTCACTTGGTCGCATTGCTCCACGAAGTTCCAGACGACGCAGAGGTCTTCCTTGCAACGCTCTCGATCACTCGCGATCAACGGTCTGGTTTTCGCAGCCACAAGCGTGTGTCTCTCGCCGACGTCGACGTGTGGGCGCAGCGTATTGCGCAGCTCGCGGCGAGTTCGTCTGGTGGGACCCTTCACGAATCCGGCCCCAATCGTGTCGAGATTCTGGATGAGATCGGCGCAAGCTTTTCGATGGCCAATGGTGGTGCGCAAGATCGCCTCGCCGCGATCGAACGCGCAACGTCGGTGTCGAGACCGCCGCCCGTGCGGGGTCCGCTGTCCGATCCCGCAGCGTGGTCGATTGAATCGCAGATCAATGCTGGCGACCTGACTGGCGCGATGGATCGCATCAGCGCGATGGAGCACCGCGCCCCAGGTGAGGTGCCGTCGCTCGTCTACTTGCGATCGCGAACATCGCTCCTCACCGCGAGTGAAGAGCCGCGCGTGATTGCCGAGCGCGTCTCCAAGCTGGCAGCGCGCTCCTCGTTTGTGGAACTCGAATTGCTCGCCGCGCAGGCCTGGGCCGCCGCAGGGGAGATGGGCCGTGCGCTGGGGTATGCACGCGATCTGGCAGCCAACGAGCATCTGCACGAAGAACTGCGGGCCCACGCGATGCGCATCGTAAGAGCTGCCGAGCGTGGCGACGCGAGCTTGCCGCCTGGGTTTTTGGCCTCCGTTCCGCCTGCGCGCAGCATCGCGCCCGCGCAAATCACAGTCCGGCCTCCTCCAGAAGAAGGTGGCGAGATGCCGCGGCGCACGAGTCACCGAAGCCCATCAGGGTCGTCTCGCCGATCGAACGCATGGACGCGAGAGGCATCCTCTGCAGCCGCTCAAGCGTCTGAACAAATCGACGCAGCACTCGCGGCACCGGCAACCCCGCGCGTGGTGCCAGAGGGTCCGACGCCGCTTCCCTTTGCGCTCGATCCATCTTTTGCGGGGCTCTCAGATTCACTGGAGAAAGAGTCTGGCGTGCACCCACTCGCCAAGCCGATTGCGGCGGATCCTCGACGTGTTCCGACCGAGCCGCCTCCTCCCAGCGATCCAGTGACTTGGATGCGTGGTGCGTCACGACCTGCGTTTCGCGCCATCCCGCGCAAATCAACCCCTTGCCATCTCACTGGCGGAGTCGCTGCGATTGCGGAGACGCTCGCTGACCCAGTGATCGATCCCTTGGCCGATCACGATCTTGCGCAGCAGATGCATGCGATTCGTATCCAATTCACGCAGATGTCTCGCGAGCTCGGTCGGTTGTATCGGGCGCAGCACAACATCGAACTGCGCACGGATCTCACGAGCATCGAGGTCATCCAGACGCAGCTTCGCGCGCGTTACGCCGAGCGCGGCGTGCGAACGATTGCGGCAGCTGCCGACGTACGGCGCCACGGTGCGTTTCTCAGCGAGATCCTTGCGCGCACTCTTGGCGGTCGCTGGGTCGACGTCGAAGCGGCGGAGCTTGGCTACTGGGCGATGCTCTTGCCAAGTCAAGTGCGCGTGTGGCCATTCGGCCGTGTTTTGAGGCTGATCGCGATGGGCGACCGTGAACGAGATCTCGTGAGCTATTATCTCGAACTCTGCTCACGCAGCTCCCCAGATGCCTCGAACGGACCTCCTTCTCGCTGACCCCAACTCTGCCGAACTCGAAATCGATCGAGAAGAGTGGAGCCTCGAGTCGTTCGATCGCCTCGCGTTCGTGCAACGCGCTCTCGACTTGCTGCGTCCGCCCAAGACCAAGATTGTGATTTGCACCGGACGCAAACTGCGCGTCGAATCAGGGCGCGCCTGGGGACAGGGCGAGGGCCAGAGATGGGCGCTCGTGAGCGTTCCCAAACGCGCATCCAAACGCGCGCTCGCGTTGGCGCTTGCAGATCTCGTCGGTCCTGACGCGCGCCCTTATGCGTTGGACGTGCTGTTCCAAGAACCATGAGCGAGCCGAACTACATCACCGCTCCCGGCGCAAAAAAGCTCCAGGAAGAACTCGCGCGGCTCCTCTACAAAGATCGCGCGAAGGTCGTCCAGGACGTCGCTGACGCGGCGGCGCAGGGTGATCGCAGCGAGAACGCCGAGTACATTTACGGCAAGAAAAAACTTCGCGAGATCGACCGTCGCATCCACTGGCTCACCAAACGCCTCGAGAGCGCGCAGGTGGTGCCGCCCAGGACCGATGGCTCCACGCGCATTTTTTTTGGCGCGATCGTCGAGGTCGAAAACGACGCGGGTGTGCGCGCCACGTACCGCATCGTCGGCGAAGACGAGATCGACACTTCACGTGGAGACATCAGTTACAAGTCGCCACTCGGGCGCGCTCTTTTGAAAAAAGAGGAGGGCGACGACATCAAAGTTCAGCGCCCCAGCGGAGAGGTCGAAATGTCGATCGTGAGCGTCCGCTACTGAACTTTGATCTGTCCCTCGGTCAGGTCGCCTTGGTCGTGCAGATAGAACGTATACATGCCCGTTGCTGTAATTGCCCGATTTTGGCCGTCAAACTGGCCTTTTTGTGTGGGCGCATTGCAGACGCCGTTGGTCGTCGGATCGTGCGGAAAGCCCTGATTGGGATTGGACGCGTGAATGCAGTGGCTCGCTGAATCGGCGTTGAAGATCTTTACCTGAATGGGGTTCGCGCCAATGTTGGCGGGCGCCGAGACCACGATCGGAAAAGTGCCGAAGACAGTCTTGCTTGGGTTGCCGGGCGTGCCCTTCATCGCGTCGACGTTCATCGGAATGGTGACGGTCAAGATGGGTTTGACGTTGATGGCGAGCGCAGACATCTGCGTGACACTGCCTGCGGTGGCGACGACTTGCGCGGCGATGGGTCCGATGGGCGTATCGCTCTTGGTCGTGATGGTGAGGTGCGCGCTCGCTCCCGTGCTGCCGCTCACATTGAGCGTTGCGGTGTCGAAACTGGCCGTCACGCCCACCGGCAAACCCGTCACGCTGAGAGTGACTGCGCCCGTGAAGTTGTTCGGCGCGACCGTGACGACAAGCGGTTGTGTCGAGTTGCGCAGCTCGGTGTCGGCAGAGCTCGAAGCCAGCATCACGCTGAACGCCCCTGCTTGCGGTGGAGTGCTCGAGTCTTGCGCCGATGGCGCGCCCGCGTCGTGCCCAGTGTTTTCGGGAGATGCCGTGGGCTGACTGACAGGTCCTCCCCCAACGCCGTGCCATTGGCCTGCAGTGTTGTTGCTTGCGTCTCCGCAAGCAGCGAGCGCGAGTCCGAACGTGACTGCGGCAGCGAGACGGAGAGCGATCATGCCGAGGACCGTTGCAATGCCGAGGCCACGGGGTGGATCGCACAAAGCCAGCAAAAATAAGCCGCCGATGCGATCGGCTCTCGCGTCAGTTCGGATGAGTGGAGCCTCGATGTGAGCTGCCGGTGATCCAGCGCACGCGCAGGGCGCGACGGATCACGAGGCCGGCGAGCGCGCAGAACGCGCCCACGATCGCGAGTGGATCGCCGTGCGTCGTCACGATTCCACAGTCGCAGCGTGAAGACTTCGGTCGCTCTGCTCGCCCTGCGTCCCGCGCTTCAACGGATGCGTCGATGATCGGCGTCGAGGCCGTTACGAGCGACGCATGGACTTGAGACCAAGGCTCGCCCTGACAGCGCGTGCCTTCACCGGCGTCGCATAGTG
>JAYVXK010000816.1:0-4594 GCA_043785265.1 Myxococcales bacterium
GCCTGTCGTCGTCGGAGTCTCGGCGTCTTGGTCGAGGATGATGAACTGCACGCGGCGGTTCTTTGCCTTCATCGCGGGAGTGACGTTCGGTACGAGCGGTTTGCTCTGGCCATAGCCCTTGGCGACGAGGCGCTCGGGAGTGACGCCGTGACTATCGAGCCATGCGCGAACAGCCTCTGCACGTTGATCGCTCAGCGCCTGATTGTGGTCGGGCGTACCGCTGTTGTCGGTGTGACCCTGAATCTCGACTCGCTTGATGCGCGGGTTGTGAATGAGGGCGTCTGCGATCTCGTTCAAGAGTGGCGTCGACTCGGGCAGGATGACCGCCTGGTCGACCGCAAACTGAATCTGCTGCTTGATCGTGATCTCGGTCTTGCCGACCGACACGAGACCCTGCTTGGGACGATGACGAATCATCGCGTCGACAGTGACCTCTTGACGAACCTTCACGTCAGCCGGCTCGACGAACGTCATGTAGTCGTCTGCGTCGACTTGGAGCTGCCCGGTGCCGGGTGCCACGCCCTCGAAACGGTAAGTGCCGTTCGAGTCTGAACTCACTTGAAGTGGCTTGTTTTGGCTGTCGGTGAGCTTCACGATGGCGTTGGGAACTGCGCCCATGTTGTCGGCGTCGCGCACGTGACCGATGACAGTGCCTACGCGCGGCAATGCTTCGAGTGCGCAATCGACCGTGGCGTCCGCGCCGCCTTTGAGGATGGTGGTGTCACACGCGCCGTCTTTGTAACCGTCGGCTTTGACGGTGAAGGCGTACTTGCCCTCGGGAAGTTCTTGCGTGAGGAAGCGGCCGTCTTCGCCAGTGTAGAGCGCTTCGAGCTCGGGGTGATTTTCCCAAATCACGATCGCGCCTTTGATGTCGTCGGTCTTGTCCTTCTCGTGCACGAGACCTTTGATGTGACCGCGCACGGGCGCCTTGCCTTCGATCTTGACTTCCTTGGTGACGAGCTTCTCCACCGGCGGACGATCTTGCGTGTCGATGTTCCAACCCGCACCGAGAAACAGGGTCCACGGGGCCATCGGGCTCATCTCTTCGATGAAGGTGCCGGTGCCGGTGACGCCAATGCTGAATGCAGCGGTGAGCCCGAAGCCGCCCTTCCATGGGAAGAAGCGGCTACCAATCGTCAGCGCGCTCGGCGCGACTTTGTCGTTGGCGAGACACCCGTCGAAGTTCAAGTCTTTTTGAGTGCCAGGCACGCCGGTGTTCGGCTTGCACAGGTAGTTCTGACGATTGATCGGGATGTAGATCGAGTACTCGACGAAGGGCCGAATGCGATCGTCGACCAACATGGCTTCTGCACCGATGTGCGCGTCGAAGTGATCGACCCGGTTGATCTTGAGACCAAACCGCTCAATACGAGTGACGGGCTGAGGCGCTGCCGCTGTGCCGCGTGCAATCTCGGTGTCTGCGACGACTGCCGCGGTGTTGTCCACGCTGTATGCGAGATTGAGGCTGAAACGCAGGGGAATGTTCGAACCAGGGCGCAGGTCGCGGAGGTCTTCAGTGGCGATGAGGCCAAAGCGCGCGCTCGTCGCGCCACCCGCCAGGCCGACAGCGCCGGTGCCGTTGACCAAAAGCAATTCTGCGAAACCACCGAGGTGAAGTGTGTTGACGGCTTTGCCGAATGCTTTGAGACCGAAGGTGGTGTCGCCAAGAACTTGGAGCAGTGAAGGCTTGTTCTCTTTGTCGCTGTTCGCGTACGCGCCTGTGTTCGCGTAAGCCTCGAGCCACTTGGTGATGCCGACACCGAGGCTGATCGTGCCGCCGATGTGACTGAGCGAATCCGAAGTGACGGGCGCGCCGCCGAGCTTGTTGCGGCATGGATAGTCGGGCGTGCAGAGAAAGCCCGAGCTAAAAAACTCAGTCATGAAGCCGAGTCGGAACTGACCTGCAGCGTTGCCCTGCGCGTGTTGCGTGTACATCAAACCGCCGCCGCCCGAGAGCGTGCTCGATTCGTTCAGTTGTCCATCGCGCTCTTTCCACTCATCGCTGACCGGTGCGGTCGTTTCGTCCGTCTTGGTCGTCGCGGCGGTGGTTGGGGCGGTCGTGGGCGCAGTCGTTGCGGCTGGCTTGGGTGTGGTGGCGGGTGCTGTTCCAGTTCCGCCGCCTCCGCCGCCAAAGGTGATCTTCTGCGCGTACGCATCGCGGGGCATGACCCCCAGCGCGAGGAGAAGAGGAAGAGCACCCACGAAGATGGAAGCGCGGTGGATCATGAGGCCAGCGTTGTAACACCGCTTTTCAAACAAGGGAAAACAAACAAAACTCGCGGAAAGCCGGTAATCACGTCGTTTGGTCGTGATTTACAGTGAAGGCGAGTGCGCGCTGGAATCGAGAGTCGTGATAGAGACCCACGCGTGGAGACCTCCGACACGACCAAGACACCGCCGCCGGATCTCTGGCCGCTGACGTGCCGATGCGGCGAAAAATGGAGCGCGACCGAGTGGAGCGAACTGCCTGCGAGTGGTCGATACGACGCGGGTCGAGAGGGCTGGATCGAGCTGCGCACTTGCGTGTGTGGCGCCACGCTCTCGGTGCCTTGCGATCCTCCCCCGAGCGAGACGCGCTGAGTTGTTGCTATGCTCACCGGCGAGATGGCATCGCGCGGACGCATCCTGATCGTCGACGACGAAGCCAACGCGCGTGCGGCGCTCTCCGAGATCTTGCACGACGAAGGCTACCAAACCGAGACTGCCGCTGATGGCTTCAAGGCGCTTGGCAAACTCGACGAGTTCGGACCTGACGTCATCCTCACCGATCTCAAGATGCCTGGCATGGGTGGCATCGAGTTCATGGAGAAAGCAAAAGCCGCGAGCCCACGCGTCGTGTTCGTGGTGATGACCGCGTTCGGCACCATCGCGAGCGCTGTGGCCGCGGTAAAAAAGGGCGCAGAAAACTACCTCACCAAGCCGCTCGAATTCGAAGCTTTGAGTGCCGTCGTAGAACGCGCGATGGAAAAGGCGCGACTGATGCAAGAGGCGCAGAAGCTCCGCGACAAACTGCGCGAGCGAAATGTGTTTGGGCACATCGTCACCGATGACCCTAAAATGCAGGAGATTCTCACTCTCGTCGCGCAAGTCGGGCCGAGCCGAGCCAGCGTGCTCATCTCGGGCGAGAGCGGCACGGGCAAAGAATTGATCGCAGAGGCGATTCACGGAGCGAGCACCCGTACCAGCAGACCTCTCGTGCGACTCAACTGCGCCGCGCTCGCCGAGGGATTACTCGAGAGCGAATTGTTCGGTCACGAGCGAGGTGCGTTCACCGGTGCCGTCGGGCGACGCGAAGGTCGCTTCAAGCAGGCAGATGGGGGCACGTTGTTTCTCGACGAGATTGGAGAGATCCCTCTCGAGACCCAGGTAAAGTTGTTGCGCGTGTTGCAGGAGCGCTCGTTCGAACGCGTAGGTGGCAACGAGACCATCAAAGTGGACGTGCGCATTTTGGCCGCGACCAATCGTGACTTGAAGGCTGAAATCAGCCGCGGCACGTTCCGCGAAGATCTCTACTACAGACTCAACGTCGTCTCGATCGATCTGCCTCCGCTACGCGACCGCAAGCGCGACGTGCCTGCGCTCGCGAGCTTCTTCTTGAAGCGCTACGCAAGCGAAAATGGCCGACCCAATCTCACCATCAATGACGAAGCGCTCGATCTGCTGGCCTCTCACGCGTGGCCGGGCAACGTGCGCGAACTCGAAAACGCGATCGAACGCGCGGTGGTGTTGTGCGATGGCGTGACGATCGAGCGACGTCATTTACCAGCGTCACTGGTGCCGCAAGACACACCAACGGGAATGCTTCCGATTCCAGGGTCGACGATCGCCGAGATCGAGCGCTTCGCCATTCTCAAGACACTCGAAGCGTGCGGCGGTTCGACTTCGAAGGCGGCTATGCTTCTTGGAGTGTCGACACGAAAGATTCAATACAAGCTCCACGAATACGCCTCGCCTAACGATCGACCCCCCACGGAAGAAGACAAAACTTCGGACACTGAAGGTGGAGGCAGAAGCGCATGACACACGCGCGATCGACACATGTGCTCGCCGCCAACAAGCTGGCGAAGACCTTCCGCAAACCGTTTTCGGGCACGCGCGTGGAGGCGGTGCGCGGCGTGAGCTTCGTCGTCGAACCTGGAGAAGTCTTTGGGTACATCGGACCGAACGGCGCCGGCAAGACCACCAGCATCAAGATGATCGTCGGATTGATTTTTCCGACTTCGGGCTCTGCATCGATCTTTGGGACACCGGCTCCCTCGCCTGAGGCGATGACCCGCGTCGGTTTCTTGCCAGAGAACCCTTACATCTATCCTTATCTCACGCCTCGCGAGTTCGTCTCCATGTGCGGCCGACTGTCTGGTTTGCGTGGCCAGGACCTCACGACGCGAGTCGCGCGGGTGATCGATCGCGTGGGGATGACCGAGGCGATCGATCGCCCGGTGCGCGCGCTGTCCAAAGGCATGACTCAGCGCGTGGGCCTCGCGTCTGCGCTCGTGCACGATCCCGATCTGCTGATCCTCGACGAACCCATGAGCGGACTCGATCCGGTGGGCCGCAAAGACGTAGCCGATCTCATCGTCGAAGAACGCGAGCG
>JAYVXK010000817.1:0-14291 GCA_043785265.1 Myxococcales bacterium
ATGGGCAAGGGCTTTGCGGAGATCGCACGCGCGTTGCTTGCTGCGCGCGCGGCATCGTCCTAAAAACAAGGCATGACCAAGTCGAGCACTCTGATCGAGACGGCCGAAGAGCATCTTTACGGCAACTACAAGCAAGCGCCGATCGTGTTCTCGCACGGCAAGGGCGCCATCGTGTTCGACGTCGACGGCAAGCGATACATCGACTTTGCTGCAGGTGTTGCGGTCAACGCCGTTGGTCATGCGCATCCAGTCTTGGTGCAAGCGATCGCCGATCAAGCGGCCAAGCAGATTCACGTTTCGAACTACTTTTACAACGATCGCAACATCGAACTCGCCGCCGAACTCTGCTCGCGCACGGGCTTTGCGCGCGCGTTCTTCTGCAACTCGGGCGCGGAGGCCAACGAGGCGCTGCTCAAACTTGCGCGCGGACACTTTTATCGCGCAGGCGACAAGTCGCGGCAACGCATCGTCGCATTTCACAACGCGTTTCATGGTCGAACGATGGGCGCGCTCTCGATGACAGGCACCCCAAAGTATCGCGAGGGTTTTGGTGAGATGGGTCCGGTCACGCACGTCACCTATGGCGATCTCGACGCGGTAAAGGCTGCACTCGGTGCAGATGTCGCGGCAGTGATCGTCGAACCCGTGCAAGGCGAAGGTGGCGTGAACATGGCGCCGGCTGGCTTCATCGCTGGACTGCGTGCGCTCTGCGACGCCAATGGTTCGTTCCTTTTGGTCGACGAAGTTCAGACTGGGATTGGTCGACTCGGGCGCTTTCTTGGTCACGACGGGTGCGGAGCGCGCGCAGACGCCATCGCTCTTGCAAAAGGTTTGGGCGGCGGCGTTCCCATCGGCGCGATGCTCACGACAGAAGCGCTCGCGAACGCGTTGCCGCCTGGAACGCACGGCTCGACCTTTGGTGGCAATCCACTGGCGTGCGCCGCATCGCTGGCGGTGCTCAAAATCATCGACGACGAAAAACTCATTTTGGCGGCCAAAAACAGGGGCGAAAAGCTCGGCGGCATTCTCGCGCGCATCGCCAATGATGTGCCGACGGTTTGCGAGGGCACGCGCGGCGAGGGTCTGCTGCGAGGACTCTTGCTTCGTCAAGGAATGGTCGCGCGCGACATCCTCGGACGCTTGCAGCAAGCAGGCGTGCTCATGACTGCAGCTGGCGAGCGCGTGCTCCGGTTCACTCCGCCCCTCGTAGTGACGGATGCAGACATCGAAGAAGGGACCGCGATCGTCGCCAACGTGCTCTCCTCTCTCGCATCGACGCCCACAGCCAGCGCGACTCTCTGATCCCCGGTGAGTACTTGTCCCGCGTGCGGAAAGCCGGTCGATCCGCTGCGCGCGGGCGAAGTCGCGATCGCCTCGGGCAAGTTTCTCTACTTCTGCGACAAGGCTTGCAAGGTCGACTACCTCGAAGCGATCGTACCGCGTGTCGCGGGTGATGATGTCGTCACCGCGGAGCCGCCACCAGTTTCGATTCCTACAGCGCATGAGTCCACGCCCGAACCGCCTGCAACGGACGCGGCTTCGGTCACCGCAGAAGAAGGTTCGTTCGATCACGCAAAACATCCCGAGCCCGACGACTCGAATCGTGAAGTCATCGAACCGTTGCGCGACATCGAGCCACCGCCGCCGTCATTGCTCGACATCGACTTGCCACGGTCCACTCAAACGCCTGAATCGCAGCCGGATTTCTTCCCGCGCGCGTTGTCGATGGGTGGAGTTGGCGCTGGACTCTTGGCGCTGGGAATTCCACTTTTGGGGTCTGCAGCACTTGGTGCGCGTCCAGCCATCGTCATCATCGCGATCGCGATCGCCGTGCTTCGCCAGCTGCGAAAACCCGAGGGCTGGGTCGCAGTGGCTACGCTCATGGCGGCAGGCGCATCGGTTGCTTGGACTCACGCGCAGCGCGATCCACATGCGAGTTCGATCGCGACCTTTGCGGCACTCGCTGCTGTGATCGCGATTGTCATCCGTGAGTTGCTCGAACGCGAACGCGAGCCTGTCGAGCAAGCGCGTCAACGGATCGCCGAACGCATGGAGATCGACGTGCGCCTCCTCGAGCGCGGTGAGCCCAAGTGGGTTCATGGCGTCGACGTGCGGCCGGGCGAACAGGTCGTCGCCGAGGTAGGCGACGTCATCGGCGTCGACGGTGTGGTGACGAGCGGAGAAGGAGTCGTCGTTCCGTGGCTCGATGCGCCGAACGACATGAACAAGCATGAGGGCGACGCTGTCGTGGCAGGCGCGAGTGTCGTGCGCGGCTCATTGCGCATCACGACGACTTGGTCGGGAGCCGACCGCGCGTTCTGCCGACTCGCTCTATCGCCCACCGCGCGGCTCGACGTCCAAGCTCCACTCGCGCGCATCGCACGCATCGTCTCGCGTCAGGGTACGCCTCTCTGCGGTGTGCTCGCTGCAGCGGCCGCCTTCGCCAACAACGCGCCGCTCTCCGTCGCGGTCGCCGTTGGTAGCGCCACTGTTTTCGGTTTGATGGCAGAGTCCGCAGCGGCGGCAGTCGGGCTCGCGCATGCACGTGCTCACTTGCGTGCGCAACGCACTGGGGTCGTCTATCGCGACGCGCTCTCGTTCGATCTCGCGGCGCATGTTGATGTCGCGGTGGCCTGCGCACGAGGAACATTGCTCCTTGGCGAACCCGAGATCGTCGTCGTCGAACCGTTTGGGCAATGGGATTCCGAGCGGGTGCTCGCAGTGGCCGCGGCTCTCTCGAACGGATCGGCACACCCCTTCGCGCAGGCTATTTTGCGCGCTGCGCGCGCTCGCGGGGTGAAACCCGATGGCGTGCGCAACACGGTCCATGACGGGCCGGGCGCGACTGCTTTGGACGCTTCGGGGGAACGCGTGGTGCTTGGTCGACGTGCATTCTTGCTCGCTGAACGTGTAGGCGTGGCAGCAGCCGACGCGCGAGTGGGTGATCTCGAAGCGCAAGGCCGCAGCGCGTTGCTGCTCGCGTCGGCGGGAAAAATTGTCGGGCTGATCGGACTGCAAGACGGGCTGCGTGTTGGCGCACGTGCGGCCATTCAGCGACTCCTCGATGCGCGCATCGAACCGGTCATGCTCTCGGGCGAATCACGAGAAACATGCGAGACCATCGGGCGGGCGCTCGATGTCGAGCACATCAGGCCCGAGGTGCTTGCACAAGAACGCGCCGCAGAGGTGCGCGCGCTCGCCGAAGGCGGCAATGTCGTTGCGGTCATTGGTCATCCACAAATCGACGATGCCGCGCTGGGTGCTGCCGAGGTCTCTGTTGCGCTCGCTGCTGCGGGAGCGGCACCTGGTGAATGGACCGTTGCGCTCGCTTCTGACGACGTGCGTGATGCCGTGCTGGCATTGACGATCGCTCGAGAAGCACGAGAACGCGCGGTTCGATCGCTCGTGATCGGTCTGGGGCCTGGTGTATTGGCCGGTCTGGGCTTGGGGCTAGGTATCGTGCCGCTCTTCGTCGCGCCGCTCGCCGGGTTGTTCGGCACGGTGCTCGCGATCAATCTCGCGCGCGATTGATCAGCTAGCCGCGAACGAGGTTACTTCGAAGCCGGCGCGGGTGATCGCTGCGCGAATCGGTGCTTCTTGAGCTTGCGCATCATCGACATCGATCTTGGCGGTGCCGACCTCGACGTGAACGTTCGCAACACCTGCTTGGCGGGCGAGCACGTTTCGTAGGGCAACGACGCAACCGCCGCAGCTCATCCCCTTGATGTCGATTGCGACCCGTGTGCCCATCGGTCCACCTCTACTGAGTGTCGCCCCAGAACGAGCCCAGCGCAAGAAGGCGAGCAACCTATCCAACACGCCGAGCGTTCTCTATTCTACCCAACCCTGGTCGCCATGCCCGAATCCACCTCGTCAGCGATCCCCACGGACGAACTTGCCGCGCAACGCGTCGGCACGCTCATCAAGGGCAAGTGGCGCGTCGAAGCGTTGCTTGGCATTGGCGGCATGGCCACCGTCTACGCCGCGACGCACCGCAACGGTCAGCGAACAGCGCTCAAGATCATGCACCCTCTTTTTGCGCGCGACCCGGAGGTGGTCGAGCGATTTTTGCGTGAGGGCTACGTCGCCAACAAAATTGGCCATCCAGCCTGTGTGCGCGTCATCGACGACGACCTAACCGACGACGGCGAACCGTTCCTCGTGATGGAGCTACTCGAAGGCGAGACCCTCCGCGATCTCTGGAAGCGCACTGGCAAACGCGTGCCGCTGCCGCTTGTGTTGCATGTCGCCGAGCGACTGCTCGATTGCCTAGCGGCTTGCCATGACGCTGGCGTCATTCACCGCGATCTCAAACCTGCCAACATTTATGTGACGAACGCAGGCGACGTGAAACTGCTCGATTTTGGCGTCGCGCTTCTCAGAGACACGGGAGGAGCTACTGCCGGCATGGCGCTCGGAACGCCTGCATACATGTCACCCGAGCAAGCCATGGGGCGCGCCGAAAAGATCGATCATCGCGTGGACATCTTCTCCGTCGGCGCCGTGATTCACGCTCTCGCGTCGGGCAAGCGCGTGCACCGAGCAAAGAACGAGCGCGATGCCCTGAAGATGGCGGCAACCACCCCCGCGCCATCAGTCGGGACGATCGCGCCTGATTTGCCGCCGCGAGTGGTGGCGTTGATCGATCGCGCTCTGTCGTGGGAGGTGACCGATCGCTTCGCAGATGCCCGCGAGATGCAGCGCGAAGTGATCGCGATCGCGGAACTGCTCAAGACCAACGCAGCTCGCGCGCAGCTGACGACGTCCCTCGAGACGTTCCACGACGAAGAGGCTCCGCCCGTCGAAACTCTGCCGGCCGACGATCCCCGCGCAGTGCGTTGCATGAGTGCGACCCGTGCACTTGGAGAAGCGATCGATGCGACATTCGCGTTCGGTCGGGAAGACCCAGAGGCCCGCGCTGCGATCGATCGTGCAGCGGACGCCTTGGCAGACGCGCTCGATCGAGATGCGGCCGTGGTGATCGAAGTGCGGCAGGCCTCATTTTGGGCGATGGGACACATGGCTTGGGTGGCTACTTTTCCGGTCGATGGTGTACCGCGCCATCTCGTCCCCGCGGGGGTGCGTGCGCTTCGTTTCTTGCGCGGGGTGGGTCCTGACGAAGTGTCCGAACTGTGCACGCTCCTCGGAATGCAGGCAGAGCTTCCTTCGCACGAGGATCTTGCGACTGCGATCTGGGATCTTCATCTTTCGTACGTGCGAGCCGATGGCGTGCTCGGCTTCGTGGTGGCAGATGCTGACTCTCGCGAAGCGCGCGCGACGCAATCGTCGGAACTCGAAGCGAGCGTCGTCGCGGCGCAGCGAAAGTACGCGAGCCGGCTCGCCAACCCAAACCTCAGAGCGCCCAAGCTCGCTGGACCGCTGGCATTCGATGCAGACGCACGTCTCTTGCTGGATGCAGAACTCGACTTGACCGAGCAACAATGGTCCGACCGCGCGCTTTCCCTGCTGAGCGTCGCGATGCTCGACGCAGCAAAACACGGAGAAGTGCCTGCGATCTTGGGCGCTCTCAGAAAATCTGCAGTTCGTGGGATGGAGGACGGCAGACACGACGATGTCATGCGCGCGGCACGTGGACTCAGCGCAAAACTCGCAGAAGCGGTCGGACCGAAAGACGCTCCCAAATTGGAGGGCGCGGTGATGAGTGCGGCTTTTGGCAAAGAGGCATTGGTCTCTGCGCTGGCGAACCTCCACGAGTCGTCTCGCGCGCCCATGGCAACCGTGCTGGCGAAGCTCACGGAGAGTGATTGGCCGGCCATCGTGACTGCGCTGCATCGACCCATGAGCGAGCAGAGTGCGCTCGTGTTGCTCGACAGTGTTGCGCGGGTGGCACGCGCAAAGCATGCAGATTTGGCTGCAAAAACGCAGCGCGCGCCGCCTGCTGCGCGCCGTGCTGTGGGCGCGTGGCTCGTGCGCGAGGGTCATGCAGACTCGGCGGAGTCGCTTCCGGTTCCGCGCGCGGGCGAGCGCAACGTCGTGGCTGCGGAACCTTCACCCGACGAAGCGCTCGTGCTCGCCTTGGTGGCGCTCGCGAAGCTCGCGTCGAATCGGCAACAGGCAACCGCGGAGTACGAGCGACGCGTGGGAGACGCGGCGGCCGCGCTCGCGCGAATGCCACGCGGCACGGCGTCCATTTCGCTCGAGATGGCGCAATCGGACGGCACGTCCGCTACGCGGCGTGGTCAACACCAGATGGTGTTCATCGACGGCAGACTCGCGCGACTGACGCAGCAGGGCTTCGACGCTGGAATGGAGCTCGGCGCGATCCTCTTGAAAATGGGGCCAACGCGCATTTTGGATCTGCCTCGCGCGTCGACCGCAGATGATTTTCGTCGTTTTGGCACTGACGTTGCGACGGCGGGCTCTGCATCGAACGTGCGGCGGCGACCGATGTCCGATGTCGCGCGTACGCACGGGCTCGAGCTCGAACGCCTCCCGATCGAGCAACGAATTGCTCGGTCTTGCTCGAGTGCGCTACTCGCGTTGCGCGCACTCTTGTCGGCGCCAAAGGCGGGCCCTCGCATCGAGGCGCAACTGCTCGGGCGCGTCGCGCGGGCTCTCGTCGACGATTCGGAGCGAGTCACCGCCGCATTCTTGGGAACGTCTTTTGCTGAGAGCGATCGCGCTGCGGTTGCTGTCTCCGCGTGCATCCTGGCGATCGCTGCGGCGCGCGAAATTACGGCCGATCGACGCACACTGGCCGCGGTGGCCATGGGCGCTTTGCTCTCGATCGTGGACCGACCGGCTCTGCTCGTCGGCCTCGGTTGGGCGGACCCGGCATCGTGTTCGCCTGCCATCATCGCGCACGAGGCAGCGCGATCGATCGCAAAGACGGACGATGCGGCCAAGACGTGTTTCGCCGCGAGACTCGTCGCCGCTGCGACGCGCATGGCGGAACTCCGTGGGTCGAAATCCTACGACGAGTCGATCAGCGCGCTGGCGAGTGACGATCACATCGATGCGTCCGCGCTGCGTGCGATCGTCGCAGCGATTGGGGTGATCCCAGCTGGCACGATGGTCGAGCTTTCGAACGGAGAAATGGCCGAGGTCGTCGCCGCGAACGAAGATGATGGTGCGCGACCGCTCGTTCGGCTCGTTTCTGACTCATCTCGCGTGCTCGAACTCGAACTCGAAGACGAACTCGCGATCGCTCGCGTGGTCGAGGTCGACGGTTGGAAAACCGGGCCCGCTCCTGCCAATGAGGCACGGCACGCACACCGACCCTTCGATGCTCCTTTTGACGCGACGGCTGCCATCTCTCCCGATCCGGGCGACGCGCGCGCGGTCGAGACAGGCGATGATCGATCGCTCAGACCGCACTCGTTTGTGCGCACGAGCGAATCACCCGAAGAAACTGGTCCCAAGCCAACCGCCGAGGGCACCTTCTCGACGACTCCTTTTGTGCACCTGCTTGTCTACGTCCTCGATCGTGAGTTGAGCGGCACACTCGAAGTTCGCGAGAGCGACGGCACGCGCCACTTGATCGCTCTCATGAATGGGACCCCCAACCGCGTGGTGACCGGTCGGCTGATTGCACCACTAGGCGCTCAACTCGTCGCCGCTGGAAAATTGTCCGACGTCGAGGCGGCGAGCGCCATCACGGGTGCACGGACCAATGGCATGCCGCTCGGCAAATACTTGGTCGCGCATGGCAAACTCAAAGTCGTGGACCTGCAACACGCGCTCGAGCTGCAAGTCCGTCGGAAGGTCGCGGGCCTCGTGAATCTGCCAGAAAACACGACGTATGCATTCTACAAGGATGTGGACAAGCTCGATGCTCCACCGTCTGCGCACGTGCTCGAGGTCGATGCGCTCGACGTCGTCCTTGATGGCGTCCGTGCCTGGAGTCATCGTGATCGCATTCGCGAGACGCTCTCCCGTTACGCGCAATTGCCGCTCACTCTCCACGCCCAGTCGACCATCGAGCATCTCGATTTGAGCGACAGCGAGCGCGGCATCCTCCGTGGTTTGCGTGAGACTCCCGTGACCCTCGCTCGCCTGTGCGAACAGCCCACCACCGACGTCGCCTCGATCATGTCGCTTGTTTATACGTTGGTCATCACTCGACAGGTCGTCGTGTCTGGGAGCAAAGGACCTCTTGGCGTGAGGTCGCTCGCGAAATCGCTTCGTCCGCCGCCGTCAATGCGAGCTGTCACCCAGACCCCTCTAGCTGGAGTTGCACCCTCACCACCTGCCGCTCAACAATCTCAGCCGCTCTCGCCAAGCACGCGACAAGCATTCCCTGCCCCGCCGCCACCACCCGCCTCGCAGAGTTTGCTTGGCGGTGTTGTCGACAAGCCTGAGCCGATCGCAAAGAAAGCGCGGGTCCTCAAACCATCGACGATCGAGGCGATCGCCAAAATCGAACAGCAACTTCTGCGCAAAGACATTCCGGCGGCTTCGCGCATCGTGTCGCAACTGGACGAATCAGGTGATGCCGACATCACGGCGATCGCGCTCTGGGTGAAGGCGCTCGCGGCGGCGATCAAGCCGCAAGAGGCGATTGCGGAGCTCGGCCGCGTTTTGCTCGATGCGCCGGATTGCACGCGCGCGCGCCTCTACCGCGGCAAACTCTTCAAGCGCGACAACAGCAAGCTCCGCGAGGCGGTGGCCGATTTCGAACAGGTCCTCGCGGACGATCCGACGAACAAAGACGCCGCCGCGGAGTTGCGATTGCTCGCGCTCACGGTCAAGCCTGGTCGTTTCTGATTACGAGCCCGGACGCGCAGGTAACGGCGCCGTTTGGTAGCGTACCGCAAGAAAATCGCGGAGCGTGCGCACGCGCGCTTGTGCAGGCATCGACAGAGTTTGCGAATTTGCCACCTGCGCAATTTCGGCTTGAGCACGCCATTCGTCGGTATCAGGCAATCCGAGCGCCGACCGAAACGCGGTGCCCATCGCGATCGCATCAGGGAAGCGCGCCGCGGGATCTTTCGCCAGCGCGCGTGCGAAGAGGCCATCGATGACGATTGGCGCGTGCGGCAGCCACGTGCGGATGGGCGGCGGCAATTTTTCGACTTGGTCCTGCCGCACCGCGAATTCGCTCCGATCCGCGATCGGAAAGGGCAGCCGCCCGCTGAGCATTTGATAGAGCACGATGGCCGCTGAGTAGAGATCGCTGCGACCGTCGATGGGCTGCGAGAGAACCTGCTCCGGCGACATGAAGGCTCCAGTGCCGGGTGCCGTTGCCGCGACCGATGCATGTGATTTTTGATCGACTTTGGCGATCCCAAAATCGGTGAGCTTGACCAGGCCATCGCGCCGCACGAGAACGTTCTGCGGTTTCACGTCGCGGTGTACGAAGCCGAGCGCATGCGCAGCGGCGAGTCCGCCAAGCAGTTGCTGAAAGTAGTGCCACGCACGCAAAAAAGGCATCCCCGGCAGCGCGCCCGCGCCCGCGAGTTGTGCGCGCGCGACGTGTCGCATGACCACCGAATCGAGCGTTTCGCCGTCCACATACTCGAGCGATAGAATGGTTCGCCCATCGTGATCGAAGCACTCGTGCAGACCGACGATGTTCGGATGCGAGAGTTTGCCGAGCGCTACCGCTTCGCGCTCGAAGAACGCACGAAACTCGACCAAGCCGATACCCATCCCACGCATGATTTTGAGAGCGCAGAGGCGGGGCTCGGTCGCGCGTGCGTCGCTTGGCGGAAAAAACTCCCACGCGCGCCACACCGTCGCCATGCCGCCCTCGCCGAGCTTCTTGTCGAGTACGAACCGCGACGCAGGCCGAGCGATCGTGGCGCCAGGCGTGAACGTGCCTTCGGTCGCATCGAGAGGCAAAAGCGCATGGCACGCAGGGCAGACGCGCGAACCGCCTTCGATCTTGGTTTGACACTGCCCGCAGACGCGCACAACTTCAGCCTAGCGCATCAAGGCAACATGAACGGCGCAGCGAAGTACTTCTTGGTCGCGTCGCGATAGGACTGTGGCAAGTAGGTTTGGTCGCCCGCTCCCGTGCCCCATACCGCCCCAACTCCGCCGGCCGCAGCGAACTCATCGAGGTGGCCGAAAAAGTAGTGCGTGCGGTTGTCCCGCCACTGACCGATTTGTCCGCCTGAGGTGGTCGCTGGATCGCCAAACGGGATTTGCCACCAGATCATCGGCAATTTCAGCCCGCTCGTGAGCGCCTTCACCCACTTGAGGTGTTGCGAAAAATTCGGGAGCTGCTGATTGGACTCGTCCCAATAAAAGTCGTCGCAAAAATATTTTGTGTCTTTGACGCAGGGGCACATGGGTAAATGGCCTGCTTCGTAGCAACCCGCATCGCGATCGCTCACGTCCGTGGACACGTAGTCGGCGCGGTCGAGACCGAGCAGCTGAAAGAACGTCACCGTCTTGGCTGCCTCTGCTGCGACGTCGAACTTGGGATCGCGATTCTTGTCGACGTCGAAGTTGGTACTGAATGCCGACGCGTGAAATCCGATGAGCGCGTTGGGTGCACGAGCACGAACAACCGCGTAGATGCAGTGGCCCAGACCCACGACGCTGTCTGGATCGCTCGCGCACTCGCTCGCGCCAAAGGCACTCACCAATACTTTGCGCGCAGCCGGAGTGACGCTGTCGATCGCGCTTTGCTGCTGCAAATAGCCCCAAAAATCAGGTTCGTGGTGGAGCACGACAGCGACCTTGCTTGCTTTGATGGTGTCGAGCAATTGCGCAAAGTCTTTGAAGTACGTTTTCAGGTAGGCCGCGTCCGTGAGTACGCCAAGATTGCGATCTCCGTGCGCGGCCATGCCGTAGTAGGTGAGCATCGGCACGACGTTGTGCTTGACCGCTTCGGCGATGCGCTTGCCTGCGTAGTCGGGATTCGAGTTCCACGTGGGCCAGCCACCCTCGCTCGAGAGGCCGACGAGGTAGTGGTAGTGCAGGTCGAGGGTGACGCCGAGATTGTAAGCGTCGTCATTCCCGTCGTTCGTGCCGTCGTTGCCCATGCCAATCAGAAAGTGCCCAGCGTGAGGCGACCCGAGCTTCTTGGTGAACGCGAGCGCGGGTGAGTCGGTGCTTGGCGCGCCGTCTTGCACGATCGCGCCATCGGGCAGAATGACGACGCTGTCTTTACCGAGACCTGCGTCGTTGGGCAGAGTGTTCGCGCTGTCATCGCCACCACAAGCCAGCGCGAGCATGACGGACAATGCGATACGCATGCGGCAATCCTACCACGCGCGCTTGCTCTATACTGCGGCCCATGAAACACGGTTGGTCGCTCGCGCTGCTCATCATCTGTGCGTGCGGCAAGTCAGAAGTCACCAAAGACACCGCGGCTCCTGCGTCCTCGCCGAGCGTCGCGGCGTCGAGTGTCGCGACTGCGAGCGCGCCTCTGGTTCTCGCGGCTTCGGTGAGTGCTCCCACGCCAGTCTCATCAACGGGTATGTCGACAAAAACTCCGCCGCCGAATCCGTCCGCGCGCGCGACGGCGAGTGCATCCGCGGCGCCAGCGACACCTGTTCCGCCGGGTGTCGGCATGCACTTCGACGGCAGTCACTTCACGGTCGACATCGTCACGCCGCCGCCCTGCGACCAAAACGCCGAATGCAAAGTCGCAGTTCGACTCGCGGCAAAAGACGACTTTCACGTGAACAAAGATTATCCGTACAAGCTCAAGATGGATGACGCTCCGGGCGCAGACTTTCTCGGCACCGACGCTTCGGGCAAGGCTGTCTTTTCGAAGAGCGCGGGAGATTTTTCGTTCGACGGCGAGAAGGCGGGTGTGATGACGATGCGCTTCAAAGGCTCGCAAATTGGCCCGATCGCGCTCAGCGGCACGTTCAAGCTCAGCGTGTGCAACGCGTCCAACTGCATGCTCGAGCAAGCACAGGTGAAGGTCACGGTCCCCGTCAAGTGACGACGCGACTCGCGAAGGTTCGGCTCGTGGTCGACAAGGAGCACTACACCGAGCTGGTCGTGGGCGCGATCCTGCAGAGCAAAATCAGCGTGTGGATCGCCACGGCCAACGTCAAAGAGATGATGCACGAGGCACCGATTGGAACGACCGCGCGTGCGCGTGGAAAGTACATGTCGATCCTCGAGTCGCTGCGCGATCTCGCCAAGCGCGGAGTTGAAGTGCGTCTGCTTCATGCGGGGACTCCGTCGCGACCATTTCGCGCGGCACTGACGAAATACAAACCGCTGGCGCAACCGCGTTTCGAAATGCGTCAGTGTCCACGCGTGCACCTCAAAGTGATTGCGTGCGACGGCAGCAAACTCTACGTCGGCAGCGCGAACTTCACGGGCGCGGGACTCGGTGCCAAAGGCGAAGGCCGTCGCAACTTCGAGATGGGGGTGCTCACCGACGACGATGTGCTCCTCGATCAAACGCAAGCCCGTTTTGACCGCATTTGGCGCGGAAAAGAATGTGCGGCATGCAAACTTCGCGAGGTGTGTCCGCGACCGCTCGACTTGCCAAAGGCAACGACGAAGAAGGTCACCAAGGCCAAACCATGACCAAAAAAACTTTGCTCGTCGCAGCCAGCCTCGCCGTCGTGGCGGTGCTCGTTTTCGTCGCGTATCGCCTTGGCGAGCGACGCCGCGATCCCAAGGCGCCATCCGCTTCGCAGCTCACAGTCGCTGATGGCGACGTTCGTGGGTTATGGACGCATTTGCCGTTGCCGATGACGGTGCCCTTGCGCGGCATTTCATCTGGCAGTGACGACGCGTATGCGGTCGGCGAACGCGGAACCATCCTGCGTCGCGCGAACGGCGAAGCGACATGGACGATGCAGTCATCGCCCACCGATCGCGCACTCAACGCAGTCGCCCAACGCGGCGCTGAGGTGTTTGCGGTGGGTGACGGCGTGATCGTCGAGCGCACGCTTGGTACTTGGAAGTTGACTCGGGAAGTACCTGGATTGCGGGGCGCCGCCTATTCTTGGATGGGACCCATCGCGGTCGGTGAACGTGGAGCCATCGGCGTGAAAGGTCCCAGCGGCTGGCATTGGGAGACGTCCGGAACGCAAGCCAACCTGCGTGGCGTCTGCGCGGGGCTCACTGAAATATTCGCAGTGGGCGAAGGCGGCGTCATCTTGCGCTACACGGTCGGCACGTGGAATCTGGAACCGCGCGCGACGACCGAAGACCTCGAAGGCATCGCTTGCGACGACACGCACGCGGTGGCCGTTGGTACGGGAGGCGTAGTCCTGGAGCGCAAAGACGGCGTTTGGACGCGATCGAACAGCGGCGCTGATCCGCTCCATGGCGTTGCCGCAACTTTTGGCATGAAGAGTTGGGTCGCTGTTGGCGACAAAGGGTCAGTCCAACGATCGCTCGGTGGCGAACCCGCATCGACGGTCGGAGATCTCTTTGGAGTCACTGAGGGACCGCAAGGCGAACTCGCTGTCGGCGAGGGCGGCTTGTTCGTGCGCATTCACTAGTCGCCAGGCCTCATTCGAAGAAAGACGTCGCCGCCGACAGCATCATGAACGCGACCGCGCAGACGCACGCAAACGACGACATCAGAAAACCCATCAGTCGCCAGCCGCCCCAGCCTTTGCCCGTGAAGAGCGAGACGACGATGCCAATCGCGCCAATGATGAGTCCGTATCGATGATAGCTCGTCGCCATGGTCGCAATCTTGATGCCGAGTGCGCTGCGCAGGAGCGGAATGAACGTGATGAAAAGCGCGAAGAAGCCAAGGACTCCTCCAAGCCGCGAACGCCACCCGCCGTCTTCCTTGACGCTCACGCGCGCTCGAGGAGTCCAGCAGCCCCCATGCCGCCACCGATGCACATCGTGACGATGGCGCGCTTGGCATTGCGACGCTTCAGCTCGTAGAGCGCTGTCGCGACGAGTTTTGCTCCGGTGCAACCAAGCGGGTGACCCAGTGCGATCGCGCCGCCATTGACGTTGAGTTTTTCGTCTGGGATGCCCAGCGTGCGTTGGCAATAAACGGATTGGCTCGCGAACGCTTCGTTGAGTTCGAACAGATCGATGTCTTTGATGGTGAGCCCAGTTTTGGCCAAGAGCTTTTGCACGGCCGGGACTGGCCCGATGCCCATGATCGCAGGGTCGACGCCCACGGTGACGAAGCGGCGGAAATAGCCGAGCGGTTTGACGCCGAGTTTGTCGGCCATCTCTTTGGTGGTGACGATCGCAGCCGCGGCCCCATCGCTCAGTGGTGACGCGTTGCCGGGAGTGACCGTGCCTGTCGTCGCGAACGACGGCTTGAGCGCGGTGAGGCCTTCGAGGGTCGTGTCCGGACGCGGGAGCTCGTCGCGATCGAACGTGAAGTCGACGTGCTCGTTTCCGTTGAAGCGCACGCCTTTGACCGGCAC
>JAYVXK010000818.1:0-4583 GCA_043785265.1 Myxococcales bacterium
CGCCAGGATGGTGAGGGTGCGTGAATCACGACTCGCGGGCGAAACGTCGAACGGAAGTGCCATGTCTTGGGGGGCTCTCAGGAATGTGGTGAACGGCGGGACCGACGAATCGGCGTAACTCTCCGAGTACAAGGGCCATGCCACTGACGCAGGGTCCGTTTTGCCCGCAATTTGGGCCTCGAGTGTGTACCGCAGGTTGCGGTGGGGGTCGTTTTGCGAACGCCGGTTCGCGGCGGGCGCTACGCGGTTGGATGAAAAAGGGACTTTAGCCAGGGGTGGCCCAAACGTTCATTGAGCCCAAGTTCATTGACCTGAGAGGAGCGGAGAAGAGGAAGAGAGGGCGGCGGTTTTGCTACGGTGTCGCGCATGTCGCAGGACGACGATGACGAGCAAGTAGAGAGCGAGCCTGAGAAACCCGCGAAGAAGAGAGGGTCCACGCCTGCGCCTGCGCGTGAGAAAAAAGCCGAGGCCAAGCCCTGGATGGATCCGCTTCGGCGGCGGCGACTGCTGATCGCGGTCGCGATTTATGTGGGGGCGGTCATCGTGATGGCCATTGTCGCGGGCCCGCAGCGACTAAAAGAGCACACGCCGTTCAATCACTATGCGCAGCTCGCGTCTGCGTGGCTGCATGGGCGAAATGATCTTGCGCAGGGACCACCCGCATATGCGCAAGGCAATGACTTTGCGTTTTTTGAAGGCAAGTGGTTCATCAGTTTCCCGCCATTTCCAGCCATGTTGATGCTCCCGCTCGTTGCGCTTGCGGGGAGTCCGGAAGAATTTCAAGACGGACAATTCATCGTGTGGCTCAGTGGCATCGCGCCTGCGGTGTTGTTTCTGGTGCTCGAGAAGTTGCGTCGCACGGGGCGGTCCGATCGCACGGAGATGCAGAACATCGGTTTGAGTCTGCTGTTTGCGTTCGGCACGGTTTACTTCTTCACCGCGGTACAAGGCACTGTGTGGTTTGCGGCGCATGTCGTCGGTGCGGGCTTGCTCTGCCTCTATCTATTGGTCGCACTCGACGCGAGCTCGCCTTTGATCGCAGGGCTCTTGCTCGGGCTGATGTTTCTCACGCGTCCGACGACCGTTTTGGCCGCGCCCGTGTTTGCGTTCGAGGCACTTCGTGTCTGCTGCAAAGATGGATTCGTGACCGAAGGGTCGCTCGCCGATCGCGTAGAGGGCACTTGGGACCGCGTCGAAAAGGGCCCATTTTTAAGGCGCTGCGTGATGTTTGCGGTTCCGGTGCTCGTCGCGCTTGGGTTTGCGTCTCTCTACAATCACGCGCGCTTCCACACCTACAATCCGAACGCGTTCGGTCACGAGTACCTCACAGTCGTGTGGCAAGGCCGCATGGAAAAATGGGGTCTCTTTGGCTGGCACTACCTCGCGAAAAATCTCGGCGTGTCGCTGACGATCCTTCCGTGGTTCATGCCCAAGGGCGCGACCGACGGTACGCCACGCACGACACTGCTCGTCTTGTGTTTGCCGTTTTTGCTTTTGCCATTGTTCGCGTCGACGAAAGCCAAAGCGCCAGAATCGGACACGAGCGACAAGTCGAGCTCACTCAGTGCGGTCGCGATCATCAGTGCTCTTGGTGTGTTTGCCGTCACCATGTTCGTGCTGTTCGCTGGCAACAACGATCCCGCACCTGCGTTTCAAATCAACGAACACGGCCTCGCTCTGTGGTTCACGACGCCGTTCTACTTCTGGCTCTTGTGGCCGAAAAAGAAGGGCTACCTGCACGCCGTCGTGTGGCTCTCCGCCATCGGACCGATCGCGTTCGACTTGATGTACCAAAACAGCGGATGGCGTCAGTTTGGTTATCGCTTCTCCAACGACTACGCGCCTCTCTTGTTCGTGCTCCTCGCGATCGGCGGTCGATCGTTTGGCACGATGTTCCGTGGAGCCGCCGCATGGGCGCTGGCGTGGAATCTATTTGGCGCGGTGAGTTTTGATCGGAGCAACTTCGAAAAGTACTATTGGCGCGAAGGCACGCAGAAGATCCTCTACCAAGACGATTGAGACTCCCGTCGGCACCTTCTCGCATTAGCGCGCGACATGCGGTAAAGACGCGTCCCCATGCGCTCCCTGATTTCCGCCGGTTTCATTGTCGCCTGTCCCGTGGTCTTTTGCGTCAGCGCATGTCGCGATGCGCCGCCCGAGCCCGATACGATTCAGCGCGAGCAGTCGCAAGGAGGCGGCGGTTCGGGTTCGAATGGTGATCCCAAACACGGCGTGTGGTCGCTCGCGGACGCGACGAAAGACATCCCTGGAGCTGGCTCCTACCTCGCGACCATCGACACGAGCAATGGCACGCTCACCTGCAAGCTCTACGACGACAAGGCCCCAGTCACAGTTGCCAACTTCATTGGTCTCGCGCGCGGCACGAGGCCTTGGCTCGATCCCTTTTCCAACAAGTGGGTGTTCAAGCCCGCCTACGACGGCACGACGTTTCACCGCATCATTAAGGGCTTCATGATTCAAGGCGGCGACGCAAAGGGCAACGGCTCTGGCGAGGCAGGATACGTCATCAAAGACGAAGTGTGGTCTGGCGCCAAACACGATCGCGCGGGTCTCATCTGCATGGCCAACCGCGGACCCAACACCAACAGCGCTCAGTTTTTCATCACGGACGCCGCGGCGGCACACCTCGACAGCGGCTACACGATTTTCGGCGAATGCTCACCCGAGGCGACCGTTCATGCGATCGCCAACGTGCCCGTGCGCGGCGAGACACCGGTTAGCAAAGTGATGATCAACACGATCACGATCTCTCGCGGCGCGCCGCCGGTCATCGTTCCGGCGGTGGCGGTGACTGTGGATGCTGCGGTGCCGAGCGTTGGGGGATCGAAACCGAAGGACGGCGGGAAGTAGAGGGGCCCCAACTCATGGAGAGCTCCCCGCGCTACAGCGACGGCAGAGTGATCTTCTGCCCAGCTTTCACGTTATGCCTGCGGCACCAGCCCGCGTTCGTCTCGATCACATAGTTCGACTTGCAGCCCACGCTGCGCGTGTCGTCATTGAGCGTAGGAACGTTCTCGAGGATGCCGACGATCGTTCCATCGTCGTCGACAAACAGCATGTCGAGAGGGATGCAGGTGTTGTGCATCCAAAATGAGTGCTCGTCGTGTTCCCCCATGAGGAAGATCATCCCGTGTTCGGGAGGCATGAACGTACGAAACATCAATCCGCGCTCCAACTCCGCTGGGCTGCGCGCGACTTCGGCTTCGAGCGTTGCCATCATGGGCATCGCATCGAATCGGATGCCAACCAAGTCTGCCTTGGGTGGCTTGCCCAGCGGATCGGGCGGACAAGTCTTGGCAGCGAGTGCCCGCGGCGGCGCCGTCTCGGGAGTAGGGAAAATACATCGCGATGGCGCAACCCCTGGCACCTTGCCCACAGCGCTCGCAGTCGCCACCGAGGACGTGGTCACCGAGCCCGGCGCGTCAGGCGGAATGCGCACGAGTTCCTCAGGCGTGTGATTGCACGCCACGCCAACAATCAACACACCCAAACCCCGCCACATCTCCCCGCTCATAGCACTGTCATTGCCCCCCCAGGCACCGATCCAAACTCGCGGTCCTGGCGCGGCCAGCGCACAAAAAGAAAAAGCACCGCGGAGAGGCTGGGGGGGTAGCCTCGCGTCACGGTGCACTCGTTAGCTATGCCACATCCGTGCCATATGACATTTCGCAAGATTGTTCGCTCCCCTCCATGCCCAGCTTGCACCCTTGCAACAATGAGCTGCAATCTACTTGCAGAGGTGCACTATTCGGAAAGCAGCAATCACTTGCACGTCCGCATGATGCACGAGCCAGCAGGACTGGGGATGGTGACCCACTGACCGTTTTGGCATTGGAGGTCTGGGCCAAACGAGATGCCGCAGAGTTGGCTGTAATTGCACGTTAGCCCAGTCGGAGCGCAGGCTGTTCCGGCAACAGGAGGTGCGTCGGTTGGGCAGCCAGGACCCACGTCGGTCCATGCACGGCAGACCCATTCGTTGGCGCTTCCGGCGTCAGCGAAGCAGGGAAGGCACTGGCAGCGTGCTTCTGTGAGGTCGCAGGTCGTGCCGCCTGGCGTGCACGCCGAGCCTGGAAGACCGGGACTATAAGCGGCTGGGCATGCAGCGGGGTTGCCTCCGCACGTGGGTCCGGGTTTGGTGACGCTCCAATGACCGGAGGTGAAACAAGATGCGGTGACCGTGCATGCGCCGTGAGCGCCGGAGTTGTAGGTGCACGAGAGGGAAGGGGTGCAGGCGTCGCCGTCGACGGGCACGGATGCGGGGCACTTGGGATTATTCGGCCCTCCATCGTTTTGGGGAGTCGTGGAAGCCTCACCACCACAAGCCGCAAGCACGAAGGCTGAGAAACTCAAGACGAAGAAGGTTCGCATGCTCTTGGTCCTTTCATGTTCCGTGCGAAGCGTAATTCTCGCAAGTTTTGGGTGTCTCGTGGATGAAGAGCGCGCCGCTCGGTTCATGGGGTGACACACGCCGGCACAAACGGCGAGAGGACACGGTATCTTGATCGTGTCCATGAGATCTGCGCTTTTGATTTTGGCAACCGTGTGGGCGGTCGCCTGCAGCT